>SOEU01000006.1 GCA_021646415.1 Candidatus Brocadia sp. | reverse complement strand
ACTTTTCTTGCAAAAGAGTATCTTCGAAGCCTCCCCTGGCATTGTCAGAGCAGGAACAGCAATCGGTTCTTGATATCTTACATAGCGAACGCTTTCTTGATAAGGCCCCGCATGAGATTTATGCAACATTGCTTGATGAAGGAACCTACCTCTGTTCCACGAGAACCATGTACCGTATCCTGAAAAAACATGGCGAAGTACGAGAAAGAAGAAACCAGGTGCTCAGACCCCATTACCAGAAACCGGAGCTTCTGGCAACGACTTCTAATCAGGTATGGTCATGGGATATAACAAAACTCAGGGGACCGGCAAAGTGGACATATTTCTATCTGTATGTTATTCTCGACATCTTCAGCCGTTATGTCGTCGGATGGATGGTTGCGCACCGTGAACAGGCCATATTGGCACAACGGCTTATTGCTGATAGCTGTAAAAAACAGGCTATCAAGCCAGAACAACTGGTGATCCACGCTGATCGCGGCTCAAGCATGACATCGAAACCTGTGGCGTTTCTTCTGTCTGATCTGGGAATAACAAAAAGCCATTCTCGTCCTTACGTCAGTAACGACAATCCCTATTCGGAGGCACAGCTTAAAACCCTCAAGTACAGACCGGATTTCCCGGGTAATTTCGGTTCAATTGAGGACGCCAGGGTATTCTGCAAAAGCTTTTTTACCTGGTACAACGGAGAACATCATCATTCCGGCATCGGTCTGCTAAAACCAGAAGATGTCCACTATGGACGTACGGATCAAATTATGAAAGAACGTTGTCTTGTCCTAAAAACCGCCTTTGAAAATCATCCTGAACGATTCAAAGGAATTTCGCCTAAACCACCAAGTATGCCTGTGGCTGCCTGGATTAATCCACCAAAACAAAATTCGACTCTATCTTTAGAGTCTAAATTATTTAAAAATGTGTCTAATTTCCATTGACATATTCCGTTTTATCTTATCTCATTTAAAAATTTTCCCAATTTTTTAATGTAGGTTAGTACACCTCCATCATCCACGGAATATCTTCACTGGCAAAACGGATTGTGCTTTCTGTCAGATAATTATATTCTGTCCTGAACTGTTCATAATGGGACAATTCCATATCAGCGAGCGTTTTAAAAATCTTTCGGTCATTCTCATCAGCCGAGATTTCTAAGGCCTTTTTGTAAAATTCATACGCCCGCCATTCTGTGTCCATAATAACCTTAATGGCCTCCCCAAATGATGCCGTCTTATGCGGCGTTTCAGGCCGGACAATCTTCCATTCCCCGCATTTTTGCACAACTGGTGTTTGCTGGAATTTCTCCTGATAATACGACAAAAGATATTCGTAGTGCCTTAACTCAATGGCGGCCATGACCTCAAATTTTAAGCGCGCCCCCCTATCCTCCATCTGGGATGCAAAATTGGAGTAAAATCGACTTGCCTTCACTTCTTCTGAAATGGCCGTTTCTAAAATGCTTTTGATATCGTTCATCACCATGTAATTTCACCTTATTGAAAAC
Source organism: Candidatus Brocadia sp. (assembly GCA_021646415.1). Classification (NCBI taxonomy): domain Bacteria; kingdom Pseudomonadati; phylum Planctomycetota; class Candidatus Brocadiia; order Candidatus Brocadiales; family Candidatus Brocadiaceae; genus Candidatus Brocadia; species Candidatus Brocadia sp. Next base: position 171,545 of record SOEU01000006.1, on the reverse strand, counting down.
ATCAGTGTAAATCAGAGTATATAGTGAACATCATAAATAAATAGACAAAATAATACCCATGTGTCATTCCCACGAAACTTGTCCTCGTGAAATCGGGGAGTGGGAATCCAGTAAAATAGAATAGAAACCTGGATTCCTGCTTTCGCAGGAATGACAACTTTTGTAACAATTTATCTTTTTGATAGGTATCTTTCAACTGCTCGCGCCCAAACTCCTTCCTCATTCCCCACTTCCGTGAGGACAGGTTTCATGAGGACATGGTTTGGGAGTGTACTGGACGAGAAACTCAGTTTCTTTGCAATTGGGTTCCTAAACAGATGCTTCAACAAGTTCAGCACATGGTTTAGGAACAAACAGTGGCGATTTATTTAAAGGCAATTTTCAAACGTCTAAGATGTTACTTTTTATAGTAGTACTTTGTGAAAACTTCTTTTTTGTGTAAGTTTTTTACCTCCCCTTCATCGTTCGACGGAGCTCGCGACGAAGTCCCCTTTTTGCGAAGGAGGGGAAAGAGGGACGGTAATTTTGGTTGCGGCTTCGCTGCGTTATGTAATAAAAAACCTCTGTGCTTCTGTGGTTTTCAGTTTTTAGGTTTCAGGTTTCAATTGAAAACTCCATTACCTTCGGTTTCACCAGCCGTTCGAAATCCTTGTATGCCATCCTGACCAGTTCCCTGTGTGAACCTGCGTTGAACGCTATCTCTTTGTCTTCTGTCAAACTTCTTGCCACAAAAACGTCCATTCCATAAAGATTACCAAAAGGCGGCATGGCGCCAACTTCACACCCGGGAAACAGATCCTTAAATTCCTTCTCATCGGCGATTTCAATCTTACCCGATCCCGTTGCCTTTCTCAAAAGGTCAAAATCTACTTTACAGGAAGCCGGAAGAACGGCCATAGCCATTTTTCCATCGATTTTCACCATGACTGTCTTAGCCAATTCCTTCCATGGAATATGGGCAGATGTTGCAGTTTCCTTGGCCATAAAGGCACGGGAATGGCTAATAGTGACGTACTTAATGTTCTGACTGTCCAAAAATTCTTTTAATCTTTTCACTGGCACAGGAACCTCCTTCCTGACATAATGCATCTGGTTCGAAAATTCTTTATTGATCGACGCCGTGATGTTTCGGTGTATCCCACACCGAAACATATATACCTTACCACGTTATTTTGTCTCGGTGAGAGGACACACCGAAACACATAAAAAAATTCAATGAAAATGGTAGGAGCGGGGTAACCCAGCCCCTACGTGCAATTTGCATTTTTCAATGACTTTTCATCTGTTTGCCTATAGAGAATGCCTTGCCAAGACACGCACCAACACCGTAATACGCCCGATTCTCCGGGGCATATAAAACCGGATGAACTTTTTCTATATCAAGGGTACCATTTTCTCCAAGCACAAATTCTTCAGCCTTGACATCCACGATCTCCCCAATAAACTGGGTATGCAATCCTATTTCAATGGTGTGAATCAATTTACACTCCAGAGCAAACGGAAACTCATTAATATACGGGGCATCGACAAGGTCGCTCTTAACGGGCGTAAGTCCAGTAACGGAAAGCTTGTCCTCCTTTCCTCCTGATGCAATCCCAAAATAATCAGCCTCTTTAACATAGACTTCAGAAGGAATATTTACCGTAAAAGCCTTTCGCTCTACAATATTTCCATATGTATACGTGGCCTTCCGGACAGAAACTGCTACCGCTGGCGGACTGGAACAACAAAGACCTCCCCATGCCACATTCATCACGTTTGGTTTTCCAGCCTTATCGTAGGTACCCACAATAAAAACCGGGGTGGGGTATACAATAGTTTTTGCGCCTAAAGATTTTTTCATGCTTGTCCTCCAATGATTTGTGAATGTTATCCCAACCACAGATAACTCAGAGAATCTTTAATTAACTCTCTGCAACCGCTGTGGTTTGTTTTTTTATTTTTTATACAGATTCGAGATGCCTCTACATTTATATTTACAATCGATAAACTCCAGAGGATTACAAAAAGTAACAGTACTGCAATCACCTAACGTTTCCCAGTCAAGCTTTTCATAAGGGAAAGATTCAGGTAACCATACCATAGATATGTGCAAGTGGGAAGGAATTTTTGCCCTTTTCTTTCCGGTATCTGCAATCGTAGCAATCGTATCTCCTTCATTCAGGGTTTTTCCTGTGCCAATGCCGTGAAAAGGATTCGTGTGGCCATAGATTACATACAGCCTATTCCCCCTATCATCACAAATGTCATGGGTTACATAGATGGATTTTCCCAGAAAATCGTCGTCAATATGGATAATTTCTCCAGCGTACATTACCGGTATAACTGTTTTCTCGTCAAGGCTATGATTTTGACCCGCTTTATCCCGGTAAAAACAGAAATCCAACCCTTCATGGGGCTTATAACGAACCCCTCCATCTTCCCACCATTTACAAGGATCATGAAATAACATACCAGGATAAAAAATCCACTCTTCAAACCCGGATTTATGAAGGTCATTATATCGTATCAAAAATTCATTGAAACGTGATTTTCCCAGGACAAGTCTCTGATTCATAAATATCCATCTTCATTTCTATTGTAAGCCCCTTTGACTCCAACCTGTTTACCAAAAGATGCTTATATCAACCGGGCGTATCAGAAATTTTTTTCCGGTAAAATTGTTATCAAATTGAACTTGATTTTCCGGGTAATATATTACAATAATTAAGTGGCAGGATAAATCACAATTTATAATTTAATGTTAAGGAATTTCAAAGTTGCGGTTGTAGAGCGAAGAGTCTCTTCGCTTTACATTGAAAAAGCAGCCGAAGGCCTAATTTAATTGTATAGGAATTTTCATTTTATTTAAGCAGTTTTTGGGGAGACATTGACAAACTTCGGTTGTCCGTGTTTAACTTAAATCCGCATATTTTATAATGGTATAAATTATTCCCCTCTTGGGAGGGGTTAGGGGTGGGTCGCATGGGCGTGAAATCTCAGTGAATATTTCACGAATTACCGACTTACCCACCCCTAAATCCCCTCCCAAGAGGGGACTTTCTAACTCGAAAGAAAAATCATGAGCAAAGATAATTTTATCCACCTTCACGTCCACAGTGAGTACAGCCTCCTTGACGGCGCCTGCAAAATTCATGACCTCGTAGATAAGGCCGCCCAACTGAAGATGTCTGCCCTCGCCCTCACCGATCATGGCAACATGTTCGGTGCCGTGGAATTTTACGAAGCTGCAAAGTCCAGGGGAATAAAGCCTGTTCTGGGTTATGAGGCATATGTGGCACAGGGCAGCCGTCTTGACAAAGAATCGAAGAATGGAAAAGAAACGCTCAGTCACATCACCCTCCTTGCGGAAAACAACGAAGGCTATCGCAATCTTTTAAAGCTCACCACATCCGCATATCTGGAGGGCTTTTACTATAAACCAAGGATCGATAAGGCGCTTCTCAAGACACATTCCAAGGGGATTATTTGTCTCAGCGGTTGTATGACCTCGGAAATCAATCGTTATTTAATAAATAATCGCCTGGAAGAGGCAATAAAAGTGGCAAAGGAATATAAGGATATCTTTGGTCCGGATCATTTTTACCTGGAAGTTCAAAATAACGGAATCGAACAGCAGGCAAGATTAGTTTCAGAAGCGGCAGAAATTGGGAAGAAATTAGGTATTCACCTCGTTGCGACGAATGATATTCACTATATGAATATGGATGATGCCACCGCCCACGATGCCCTCCTCTGCATCAATACAGGAAAGCACCTGTCAGACGTTCAAAGACTGCGTTTCGGAACAAATGAATTTTACTTTAAAAATTTTCAGGAAATGTACACGGTCTTTCAGCACACACCCGAAGCCATTGAAAATACGTTAAAAATTGCCGAACGCTGTAACGTGGAAATGACCTTCGGGAAGATGCACCTGCCTAAATTCATTGCGCCAAACGGCATGTCCAATAGCGCCTACCTGAGAAAACTCTGTGAGGAGGGCGCAGTTCAAAAATATGGTTCCATTACACAGAGTATCCGTGAACGTCTGGACTACGAGCTTAAGGTTATCGAAAGCACGGGATTTGTGGACTATTTCCTGATTGTCTGGGACTTTATTCATTTCGCTGTGCAACAACGCATCCCTGCCACAGGACGCGGCTCCGGGGCAGGCAGCATGGTTGCTTATGTGCTCAATATTACCAATATTGACCCCATAGAAAACGATTTATTGTTTGAGAGGTTTTTGAATGCAGAAAGAATCTCCATGCCCGATCTGGATATTGATTTCTGTGCGGAAGGCCGTGAAAAGGTCATCCAGTACGTTCGGGGAAAATACGGCGGCGACAGTAACGTTGCCCAGATTATTACCTTTGGGACAATGAAGGCAAAGGCTGTTATCCGGGATGTGGGACGGGTGATGAATATTCCTCTTTCTGAAGTGGACAAGGTGGCTAAGCTAATTCCCAACACGCTTAATATTACTTTAAAGCAGGCCATGGAGCAGGAACCCGCATTAAAGACGCTGTATGAAAATGAAAAACACATCCACGAACTGTTTGATATTTCAAAAAAGCTGGAAGGCCTGTGCCGCCACGCATCAGTGCATGCGGCAGGTATCGTAATTTCGGATGAACCGTTAACCGAATATGTCCCGCTGGCAAAAAATGGTGACGTGGTCACGACGCAATTCTATGATGAAATACTGGTAGATAAGATTGGACTGCTAAAGGCGGATTTTCTTGGCGTCCGGAAGTTGACGGTGCTTGACAAAGCCCTCAAATTAATCCGGGAAACCAGGGAGGAGGACGTCGATCTCACAAAGATCCCCATGGATGACAGGAAAACTTATGAATTGTTATCCCGCGGAGATGTAAAGGGTGTCTTCCAGGTAGAAACCAGCCGCGGATTCAAGGAATTGCTAAAGAAACTAAAACCGGACAAATTTGCAGATATCTTGCCGCTGGTGGCCTTGTACAGACCCGGCCCCCTGCAGAGTGGCATGGTGGACTCCTTTATCAACCGGAAGCACGGAAAAGAGGAGGTCACCTATCTCCACCCATCCCTTGAACCTATCCTGAAAGAAACCTATGGGGTAATCCTCTACCAAGAGCAGGTCATGCGCATCGCTAATCGTTTGGCCGGGTTTACCTTAAATCAGGCCGATAACCTTCGTAAGGCCATGGGAAAGAAGAAACCCGAGATCATGGCAAAATTCAAAGACCAATTTATCAATGGCGCTGTGGTAAATGGGATCCCGAAAGAAATCGCCATAAGCATATTCGAATTGATGGAGTACTTTGCCGGATACGGCTTCAACAAGTCCCATTCTGCCGCCTATGCAGTGATCACGTATCAAACGGCCTACCTGAAGGCAAATTATCCTGTTCAGTACATGGTCGCTCAGCTGAGCTGTGAAAAGCAGAACATGGATAAGATCGTGGACTATATCGAGGACTGCCGTCACATGAGTATCGATGTACTTCCCCCGGATATTAATGAAAGTCAAAACGACTTTACGATTTCCAGCGGGAACAAGATACGGTTTGGATTGGGTGCAATCAAAAATGTAGGTGACAAGGCTATCGAGTCCATAATCCAGTCGAGGGATAGGGAGGGTAGGTACACCTCAATCCTGGATGTGTGCAAACGGGTTGATTTGCGTGTTGTCAACAAACAGGTCATCGAATCTTTGATCAAATCAGGATGTTTTGATTCGTTACATGACAACCGGGCAAAACTGCTCGCCGGGCTCGATACGGCCATGCAGATTGGCAGTATCGCAAATAAAGACAGGCGGATAGGGCAAAAATCTCTCTTCGATATACCCAGCAACTTAGATCAGTCAGGAAAAAAGGATTTTCCAGAAGAGTCCGATGTGGAACGATGGTCAGAGAAGGAGATACGCCAGGCAGAAAAGGAAAGCCTGGGTTTCTATTTGACTTCGCATCCCTTACATGCTTACGAAGAAAAAATCAAGCAACTATCCACAGTATCCTCTGCAGAAATCTCTGAACATGCTGAAGGGGAAGATGTGATTATCGGCGGCATTATTACCAACCTCAAGCCAAGCACCACCAAACGGGGCGACCCCATGATGTATATCACCTTAGAAGACATGAAAGGTGCTACGGAATGCGTCATCTTTAGCAAGGAATTGAAGACGTATCAGCCGCTCTTAAACAGAGACGAGGTCGTTTTTGTAAAGGGCCAGATCGGTTTCCAGAGTACGGCTCCGTCCTTACGGATAAAGGAGATTATTGCCGAAAAGGATTCATTTAAGCGCCTGGTCAAATGCGTAACTATTCGGTTTGAAACATCTGATTTTGACGAATCAAAATTCATTCAACTCAGGGAAACTATCAGGAGACACAGTGGCACATGTCCTCTTTTCTTTGAAATTTCCACACCCAATCAGGGCAACGTTCACATCAAAGCCTCCAGTCAGTATTTTGTGTCCGTAACAGATGACTTTTTGTCATGTACGAAAGAACTTTTCGGTCCCGATGCACTCCAGATTAATCAATCAGAAATACTTGCAATGGTGTAAAAGGTTCTCATTAGTTGCGCCTGACGTTTCTTTCTGATGAAATGGTCTTAGCAAGCGATAGGGTGCGTCCCACGCACCAATTCATATGAAACATAAGGACGATGCTAGAATATCAAAGGCAAAAATAGATGGCGACACATATTTTTTTACCATAAACACCTATCCTCGTAAGCAAATTTTACAGATATGTTAATAAGGCAGGCATTACGAGAAGGTAGAGACAGAGCAAGACGAATGTTGCCATTCAAAATTTAAGCATGGGTATTGTTGTCTGACCACATCCATTAGTATTTGGATCTTGCCTCAGGAAGATGCGAATTTCTCAGCCCGATGGGCGATCATAAAGCGGCACGTAAGTAAATATCGTGATAGCAGTATTGTGTGTGCGCCGATATTGAATGAATCGAGACAAAAACAGAAGGAATCCACAATCTGGCAACGGCGGTCCCTTCGTTACACTCAGGACAGGTTTGAGAACATTTGATCCGGAATGATGTAGACTTTTAACGCCATGCGGCCTGCAAGGAGCCGCAAGCAACACCCATCGCGCAAGTAATCGGAGGCGTACACTCCGATCAAATTCAGATTCTTCTTCAGGAAGTTTTCACACTCCTAAGCCTCCTCTACCTTTGATGGCTGGGATTTGTTGCGGCTTTATTGCGCTATGGAATCCCTTAAAAGTATTTGACCTACCCTATCCATTTTGTTAAAATTATCTGTTTAAAATTCATTTTTATTATTTCCTATACTGGTTTTGGGATTTTTGGAGAAAAACAAACCTATGGCGGACGAACTGACGTATGCATTGATTACTCCTTATAGCCTTTTAAAAAGCCGTACCGGCGGTATTTTAGGCCGGTTGCTTTCATTGACAAACTTAGAGGTTGTAGGCGCAACGATGTTTGCGCCGAGCGATGCCTTTGTCGATAAATATTGCGCAACCATCGAAGAACAAGACTGCAAGCCTGCATGGAAAAAGGTCATGACTGATTATATTAACAGTAACTTTCGTAAGGTAAACAAATTTAGAATTACCAATCGAACGGTACTCCTTTTCTTTAAAGGCCCCCGCGCCCTCGAAAAGTTAAAGGACGATGTGATCGGGCCTATTACCAGTTTTCAGGGACATACCATCCGCGGAAGCTTTGGAGATTACGTGGAGAGTTCGGATGGTACTGTAGAGTATTTTGAACCGGCTGTCGTATCCGCAGCAGACCAGCACACGAACGACAAACAATTAGCCCTGTTTGCCGAATATTTACCAACTGACGGAGGAGTTTTAGAGGATATTGTAAAATTTCCTGAAGGGGTCAAGGCCGAAACAACCTTAGTCATCCTGAAACCCTTTGAGGAGCAAAGTCCATTGCCGGGAAATATCATTGATATGTTTTCGAGAACGGGTTTATTTATAGTTGGGGTGAAGCTTTTGAGGATGAGTATCGCTCAGGCCGAGGAGTTCTATGGCCCGTTAATAAACATCTTTCGGGAAAAATTAAAACCCAAACCTGAAAAGATCGTTGAAAAATTGAAAGAAAGTTTTAAATCCATATTTACCTTTGAGGTACCAAATACAATTGTTACTGGTCATGCGGAACAACTGTCTGAACAACTGAAAGACATGAATGCCATGCATGAATTTAATAAGATCGTGCAGTACATGACGGGGTTGGACCCAGAAAAAACAAGTCCAGCTGATAAGAAAAAGCCAGGAACAGCCCGTTGCCTTGCACTGTTGTATCGGGGTCCGGATGCCATTTACAAAATACGAAATATTCTCGGCCCTACCGATTCGAAGAAGGGAGAACCCGGCAAGGTACGGAGGATTTACGGGGAGGATATCATGAAGAACGCGGCTCACGCCTCGGATGCCGTGGAAAACGCCGAACGTGAACGAAAGATTATTGGACTCTGGGACAATAAAAGTCCCTGTGAACTGAAAGAAACGATCGAAAACTATTTACGATCAAAGTAGAGAACGGAAGCATGCTTATACAGAAGATACCTGTAGGGCCATTGCAGGTATGTTGTTACATTGTTCGTGAAAAGGATTCTGCCGAGGCAATGATCATCGATCCCGGTGCGGAAGCAGATACGATCATTACGTTTCTAAAAAAAAGACATCTGCTGCCCAAAATTATTGCAATTACCCATGGACATGGGGATCATATTGGTGCCAATGCTGAACTGAAAGGGTCTTTTCCTGACATTCAAATTTGCGTACATGAAGAAGACCAGGATATGCTCCCTTATCCGGCAAAAAACCTTTCCATACTTGCTGCTTTTTATGGCGGAACAACGGTACGGTCTCCTCAGGCAGACCGGTTACTAAAGGATGGAGATACCATTACGATTGGTGGATGCACCTTTGAAATAATTCACACCCCCGGACACACACCCGGCGGGATATGTTTATACAGCCGGAACAAGGGAAATGGAAGCCCCCCCGTGCTGTTTTCCGGTGACAGCCTTTTCAAAGAAAGTATTGGCAGGACAGATTTTCCGGGCTGCAGCCAGGAAAGACTTATTCGAGCCATTAAAGAACGATTATTCATACTGGACGAAAAAACGATAGTATATCCCGGGCATGGCCCGTCAACGACGATTCAAGAGGAGAAGACAAATAACCCGTTTGTTATTACTGATACAAACAATAACCAGTAACAAAATTCAGTGATTGTTATTTGTCGCTTTTTACCCAGGAAGGATATCAGAAAACAAAATTTTATCAGGTAGCAATATACATGGTTGAAAGAAGAGAAAATATAAAAGAATTATTTATCGAAGAAGAGATGAAGGATTCGTATCTGAGTTACGCCATGAGCGTTATCATGAGCCGTGCACTTCCCGACGTAAGGGATGGCCTGAAACCATCACAGAGACGTATCCTGGTTGCCATGAATGACCTCGGACTCGGTCCCCGTTCTAAATTTAGAAAGTGTGCCAAGATTGCAGGCGATACTACAGGCAATTATCATCCCCACGGAGAGCAGGTAGTCTATCCTACCCTCGTCCGGATGGCGCAGGATTTTAATTACCGATATCCCCTGATAGAGGGGCAAGGGAACTTCGGTTCCATCGATGGAGACCCGCCCGCCGCCATGCGTTACACAGAAGCGCGTATGACAGAAGCCACCATGGTCATTATGGAAGACCTGGAAAGGGAGACCGTTGATTATGTACCCAATTATGACGATACCCGGACGGAGCCGGTTGTCCTTCCTTCGAAATTTCCCAATTTGCTCTGCAATGGTTGCTCTGGTATAGCAGTCGGGATGGCTACAAGTATTCCGCCACATAATGTGAATGAAATTTGTGATGGAATTATTGCGGTTATTGACACCCCCGAAATCACCATTGATGAATTAATGAAGATCATCAAAGGGCCTGATTTCCCCACAGGGGCGCTCATCTGTGGTACCGAGGGGATCAAAGAGGGTTATCGGACTGGTCGCGGAACAATTACCGTACGTGCACGTGCACACGTCGAAACATCCAAGAGCGGGAAAAAGAGCATTGTCGTGACCGAGATACCCTATCAGCTTAACAGGGATAATATCCTGGAACGAATTGCTGAATTAGTACGGGAAGAACAACTGAAAGGCATTGCAGACATCCGTAATGAAAGTGACCGGGAAGGGAGCCGTCTGGTTATTGATCTGAAGAAAGGTGAGGACGAAGAAGTTGTTTTAAACCAGCTTTACAAACACACCAAACTCCAGGACAGTTTTAGTATCATCATGATTGCCCTGATCAACAACCGGCCGGAAACGCTCAATCTGAAACAGATGTTGAGCTACTATATCGAGCACCGAAAGGTTGTTATCATACGCAGAACAAACTATTTGCTGGAGAAGGCACAGGCAAGGGCACATATCCTGGAAGGATTACGGATTGCACTCCAGCATATCGATGAAATTATCCGGCTGATCAAGACCTCCGACTCTGTAGAAAGTGCACGCCAGGGACTTATCAGTAAATTTTCCCTCTCAGAACTTCAAGCCAACGCCATCCTGGATATGAAACTCCAGAGGTTAACGGGACTCGAACAGGGAAAGATCGAGGAAGAATATAAAAAATTATGCGCCGATATCAAAGAATATCAGGCTATCCTTGCCAATGAAAAGTTGGTGCTGGATATTATCAAAAAAGATATCGGGGAAATTAAAGAACGTTTTGGTGATAAACGCCGTACGGAGATTGTCAGCGCTGCTACTGAGTTTAATATAGAAGACCTGATTGCGGAGGAAAGCAATGCTGTTATCATTACTCACGAAGGATATATAAAACGGTTACCTCTCACATCCTACCGGAGACAACATCGTGGCGGTAAGGGAGTTGCAGGTGCCGACATGAAAGAGGGAGATTTCATAGAACATTTATTTGTAGCATCGACACATGACTATATCCTGTTTTTTACCGATCAGGGCCGGGTTTACTGGCTCAAGGTTTACGATATTCCGCAAATGGCCAGAACGTCCAAAGGTCGGGCGCTCGTCAATTTGCTGGAATTTAAAGAAGGCGAAAAGGTAACTTCTCTTATTCCCGTGAGAGATTTTGACGAACGGCAATTGGTCATGGCGACCAGCAACGGCATTATCAAAAAGACCGTGTTAAACGCCTATGGAAATCCAAAAAAGGGTGGTATTATTGCTATTAACCTGGATGAGGGGGATAAGTTGATCGGTGTTAAATTAACGAACGGTAAACAGGACATCATCCTTGGTACCGAACAGGGAAAGGCCATGCGTTTCTCCGAAGAGGATGTCAGAACCATGGGACGAGTAACCCACGGGGTAAAAGGGATCACACTCAAGGAGAACGACAAGGTAAGGGATATCGTGATTGTTGACGAGAATGCCTCTCTGTTGACCGTTTGCGAAAAAGGTTTCGGAAAACGTACCGATTTTGCAGAATATCCCGTCCATCATCGGGGCGGGCAGGGTGTTATAAATATTAAGACCACCGACAGGAACGGAAAGGTCGTGGCGCTGATTGATGTGAGAGACGAAGACGAACTAATAATGATTACCGCACGGGGACAGGTTATACGTACACCGGTGAATACCATTCGCGCCATCGGAAGGAATACACAAGGGGTCACGCTTTTTTCTATAGAAGGGGGAGATAAACTGGTCTCCGTTGCGCGGGTTGTTCCAGAAGAAACAAAAACTGGAGAGGGTACAGAAAAAGCCTTAGGAGGGGCTGCGGCAGAAGAAAAAATCGTGGAGAAAAGCGCTCAGGAGGAAAATGAAGAGGAAAATATCTGAATCACAAATATTTTTATTCAAACTAACCCTGCCTGAAAATCGTTGTATTGGTTTCTTATTGAGCCAACCTTTCCTAAAACGAAAACTCCAATTTGTGTTTCATTCAATAGAAACACGAAAAATGTATAACTTATGGTAGACCAAAAATGTCCCATATCTGCCTGCATTATCACTCTTAACGAAGAATCCCGCATCCGTGATTGCCTTGGGAGTGTAAAGTGGGTAGATGAGATTATTGTGGTGGATTCATTCAGCACGGATAAGACGGTAGATATTTGCAGAGAATATACCGAACGGGTCTATCAACGTGCATGGCCGGGACATATCGACCAAAAGAACTACACCATTGGTTTGGCAAAGAATGACTGGATTCTTTCTCTGGATGCCGATGAAAGGCTATCGCCGGGACTTATTCCGGAGATTCAGGAGGTCATTCGTAATCCCGGAGACACCATAGGATTTCTTTTTCCCCGATGTACTTTTTATCTTAATCGCTGGATTTACCATGGGGGTTGGTATCCTAATTACCAATTGCGACTCTTTAGAAAGGGATTTGGACTATTTCAGGGTATAAATCCTCATGACAGATTTTTTGTAAATGGGAAAACCAGGTATCTGAAATGTGACATTTACCACTTTACCTACGAAAACTTTTCTCATCAATTAAGGACAATCAACAACTATTCCGATATCTTCGCTGATGTGAACGAACGTGGTAAAAGGTTCAGTCTGTTCCAATTAATTTTTCGACCACTCTGGAAGTTTATTCAACTATATATCTTAAAGATGGGCTTCCTCGATGGTTTGTCTGGATTTATTATTGCGACTTCGAGTGCCTTCTACGTTTTTGCAAAATATGTAAAGCTATGGGAACGGGGGCAAAATAAAGAGACGAAAAAACTCCCAAATTAAAATTTATAATTAAAATACCATTTTTCAGATGCAGTTTTTTTCTCATTTGCTAAGTTTCATTACTTCCCCCTTTTCTATACCAAAACCTCTTACATTTGAAGGGTATCTATCAAAAAGAATTGGGCATGTCCATTGGATTGTCCGCACTCATCATTCCTTTTTGATTCCATTTCTAGAACAAATAAAAGGGACTACCGGTGATGCCCTATTAACAAATCCTCTTTTCAGAAGACATCGGTATAAGAAAATGGGTGAATTTGAAATTACCCATGAGAATAGAAAAGAGACTTACCTTGTGAAAATATACAACTACCCGCATCTACTTCAAAAGACGAAACAACTTTTCAGGCGCACGAGGGGATTTAATGAATTTTACACAACCTACCTGGCTGCACGAAAAGGTATTCCGGTAGAGGTACCTGTTGCTTGTGGGGAACAAAAACACATTTTCACGAAGGAGTCTTATTTAATAATAAGAAAGATCGAAAACAGTTGCTCGATGAGAGAATATTTGCAGAGCAGTACGGTTCTTACAGAGAGAAGGGATGTTTTAAAGAAATTTGGCGAACTTGCAAAGAATATGTATGAATCAGGTATCATACAGGATGCATTTTCGTTGGATAATTTTTTAGTATATAGTGACGGAACCGGAGGCAAAAAGGTAATCTTGATTGATTTTGAAATGGTTTCAGTACAAACAAAAGGGCTTAAGGACAAGCTGCGGGTGTGGTATTTTGCTAAATTGAATCGGGAAAAAGGCTTTACGAACTCTGACCGAATCAGATTTCTCCGGTCTTATACAAACGGGGATTTTATTCGGTGCAAAAACTTAGCAAGGCGAATTAAAGAGTTAACTGTGCGTATACAGAAAAAAGACGCCAAAAAGGCCTCCAGACTTTGTGTTCACGAAAACAGAACATTCGGCATTTTTAAATCTGATACATTTTTGGGGTACTATCGGAAGAAATATACACCGGAAATGTTGGTAACACTGTTAAATACCCTTGAAGAAACAACCAGAAGTGTTTTTTATAGAAACCACTTTCAGATTTTGCATTTCAAAGAGGATACTGATCCGGGGTTTAATTACCGTTACATTACCCAAATATGGATGAAGGCAAATGCCTTATTTGCATTAAAAATCAATGTGCCTGTTCCTGTCGGTATTTTTAAAAGACGTCACCCCACGTTACAGAGAGAGGCGTTTCTCATTTCGCAGATACCCGACAACTGCATTTCCTTGAGTCAGTGTTCAGATTTTTACATCGACGAAAATCATTTATTTCCTCTTTTACGGTTTGCGGAACAAGTTTCACCCTTTGGTGTCTTTAGCAAGGGTTTGGATACCCAGGATATCCTTGTTCAGAAGAATGAAAAACATCAAGTTAAATGTTATTTGGGGAATTACGCATGTTTTCATATAAATCGACATCCTGCACAAAAGAACAAATCGATCAATGCAAATATTATGAAACAACTTTTAGAAAAGTATAGATAGAGATTATTGAGGTACAATTTATTCCAAGTGGCAATGGACCAAAAATTTCCCATATCAGCCTGCATTATCACCTTCAACGAAGAATCCCGTATCCGTGATTGCCTTGAAAGTGTAAAGTGGGTAGATGAGATTATTGTGGTAGATTCATTCAGTACGGATAAGACGGTGGATATTTGTAAGGAATACACAGAACGGGTATATCAAAGAGCATGGCCAGGAAATATCGATCAGAAGAATTATACTATTGGTTTGGCAAAAAACGATTGGATCCTTTGTTTGGATGCCGATGAACGGCTATCTCCGGGACTTATCGGGGAAATCCAGGAGGCGGTTCGTAATCCTGGTACTATAGTGGGATTCATTTTTCCCAGACGTTGTTTTTATCTCGGACGGTGGATTTATCATGGGGACTGGTATCCTGATTATCAATTGCGACTCTTCAAGAGGGGAAGCGGACAGTGGCAAGGTACAAATCCTCATGGGCGGGTTATTGTAGACGGCAAAACCCGATACATGAAACATGATATTAACCATTTTAATTATAAAAACTTTTCTCATCAATTAAGAACAATCGACAACTATTCCAATATCTTCGCTGATGTGAACGAACGTAATAAACGGTTTAGTCTGTTCCAATTAATTTTTCGACCACTCGGTAAGTTTATCAAAATATATATCATAAAGATGGGTTTCCTCGATGGTTTGCCTGGATTTATTGTTGCGGCTTCGAGTGCCTTCTTCGTTTTTGCAAAATATGTAAAGCTCTGGGAAAGAACGCATCATGGTGACACAAAGAATGTCCGCAATTAAAAAGATATCCAATTCCCTTATACCTCATGTTTACGCATTCCCTGGAAGGATAAAGCTTCCCTATTATCCTACAAAGATACTTGCAGAGACTGGAAACCTGTACAACCTGCACTGCCCTTTCTGTCCGACAGGACAATAGGATAAGAGCGCAAGAAAGGGGTTCTTTTGATGTATTTAAGAAGGTGATAGACGAAATAGGACAACACCTCGCCAGGAGGGTAAGGTCGATGCGTGTATCAATTGTCATGTAGGGGTAGCGGGTAATGATTATGTATTTACAGGAAGTATAAAATAAAGCCGTCCCTATCATTTTGTGAATAAAATGGGCAAAATGCATTTTTGTAAACATAAACACTAATTCAAGAGACCCTATACCATTTGTCCAGATACAAACTTTTATCAGCAACCTGTGCGATAGAAGGAACAGTATTAGCTATCGCCTTATTTCTTGCCAAATATTTTGACGTTAAACTACTCTTCCAGACAGAAAGTCTTTTGTACGACTTTTTAATAGGAACTTTTGGGGCATGGATACCACTGTCCCTATTTATTTTCCTGCTTTCAAAAAGGGGAGAGACTATTCCTTTTATAGGTTCACTGAGGAAGCTGGTAATAACGGATGTCAAATCAATATTTGATAAAGCAAATCTCTTTGATCTGTATTTGATTTCTCTTTTTGCAGGTTTTGCCGAGGAATTGTTATTCAGGGGAGTACTTCAAGTTACATTTGGTATTGTGCCTGCAAGCATCATTTTTGGACTTCTCCACTTCATAACACCTGCTTATGGCATTTTTGTTACAATCATGGGATTTTACATTGGAATCTTATTTCATCTGCATCAAAGTATTCTTACACCCGTTCTCTTACATTTTTTCTATGATTTCGGGGCATTAGTTTATCTGAGATATTTTGTTAAAACGTAGCAGGCATAACCTTGCCAATTCCTTCTTCAACCTCTCTCATATACGATGTATGGAATAATGTATAGGTTTTCATTCATACGTTTTGCTGGTTCAATCATCCTCGACTGAACCGAAACAGTTGGCATTTTTTATGGTTGGCAACAGTTCAAGACCTAGCCCGGTTCAAAATATAGGGTTCAATCTATAAGGCTAAACCAGCCATGAGATTTTCGGTAACTATTTAGCCAGGTGAAGTAATCACGAAGAGATGCTGAAAAAAATTCAGATCGACAAATAAAATCGCCGTGTCATACTGAATTTATTATAGCATCCAGTCTTACACATGGCAAAACTTCACCTGGCTAAATAGTCGCGATTTTCGACATTTCTATCGAACTGCTTGTATCAAAAGGGAATGTAGTAAACCAGAATGGTATGTACTACAGCCATTCTATTTGAGCCGGCTTTCTCTCTATCCAGTTTTCATATTTGAATTTTGGATAACCCAGGGCTAAAGCACCATAAATTTGGTGATTTTTTGGTATAGAAAAAAGTCCATGAATGCTGTTATCCCGGCAACATGCTGCAACCACATATCCTGCATAAAAGCTCCCTAAACCCAGTGCATGACTAATCAAAGAGGCATTATTGAGTGCAAGGGTTGCATTTACATCTGAAAAAACAATGCTTTTGTCTGCATGGAAGATAAGGAGAACCGGGGCATTATGAAGGATAGGATCTTTCCCATTGTGAACGGCATTTACAATCCTATGAAAAATTGGTAGCGAATGAAGTAGCCCTTTAACTTTCTTTCTGGCAAGTACAAGAAATAACATTTTTATTACGGGATTTTGCAATTGCCTGACGATTTTGGCAAAAGAAAATGCCGTTAATTCTACAATCCTATTCAACACAACTTTGTCCTGGATTACAACAAATTTGGTACTTTGTGTATTATGGGCACTGGGAGCAAAACGCGCACCGTCAATGATCTTTTCGATGATTTCCTTTTCAACCGGCTTCTCCCTAAATGCCCGTATGGAGCGCCGTGCCTTGATTATCTCCATTATTTGCCCGGCTGAAGGAATGATTTCCTGATTAACAGGCTTTATACTGCCTTGTGGAAAATCCCTGTGGCTTATTGCTTCTTGTGGACAGATAGCAACACAGTGACCACAAAGGTTACACAACTCTTCCTGTGCAATATCAGGAACGGATTCCTTTGTATGCTGAATAAATATAGTCCGTGGGCAAGACAGCACACAGGCGCCGCATTTTATGCATAAAGAAGGGGTAATTTTTATCCTAGACATAACTTCTTCCCCTCTCGTTTCTTATTCTGTTTCTGCTTGCCAGTCGATATATGGTGTTACAGACGTCAAATTATTTAGGTCCATTGTGATATCTTGACCAGAGCTTGTGCGATTCTTTGTTTCAGGAACTCAGCAGACTCTGCTGTCCATTCATAAAACCCCTTTCCGGTCTTCACTCCTAACTCTCCCCGTTCGACCTTTTCCCGTAACAGCGGTGGCACCTCAGGTGAAGATTCGAGATGGGGAAGAAGCTCAGAAGCGCCAGCCAACACAAAATCCCATCCCGCTATTTCAAATATCTCGAAGACACCAGCGGCTGCCCAGCGCAGGCCGAGACTGGTCTTCATGACACTATCTACATCTTGTGGAGTAACAATTCCCTTTTGCACAAGCCACAACGCCTCACGAAATAACGCTCCCTGAAGGCGATTGACGACAAAACCTGGCACCTCTTTCTGGAGGACGATGGGGCGTTTTCCTATTTTCGTAAGCAAATTAAAAATGGTTGTAACCGTTTCATCAGATGTCGCCTGGCAGCGGACGATTTCAACAAGCGGCATTAAATAAGGGGGATTGATGTAATGTGTCGCCAGTACCTTGCCTGGACGCCTGGTTACCGATGCCAGTTTACCTGGCATCATGGTAGAGGTATTACTTGCCAGAATAGTGCGTTCTGGACACATCGTGTCAAGTTCCTGAAATATCTTTTGCTTGAGCTTCAGATCTTCCAACACCGATTCAATAACCACATCGGCATCTCTAACAGCATCCTGAAGTACCACGCTGGTATGGAGCCTGGTCTGAACCAACTCAACCTGTTCACGGGTCACTAACCCTATCCGCATGAGCATCTGGAGATTCTCTTGAATATGTTTGAGGGCTTGTTTGAGCTTTTCTTTCGTGAGATCGTTCAGATGGACTTTATATCCCGCTAAAGCAAATTCCTGGGCAATCCCATGCCCCATCAAACCAGCACCGACAACGGCGATCTTTCTGATATCATGATCCTTCACAACGTTTTTCCTTCCTTTTGCCTGCCTCTGCTGCTCGCAGTTCTTATTATCTTTGAGAATGTTGATGGGAAAAAGCGTTTTACATAAACAGCCAGGATTTCTTTTTTGCCAATCAATACTTCCTTTTTTTTACTTTTGATAGCATTAAGAATTTGTCTTGCGCATTGTTTCGAATCCATTCCTTTTAACTGCCCGTCGTCCATTTTATTATATTTTTCTCCTTTTTCCGTTAGTGCATTTAAGGATACGTTCGTTCTGATATAGCCCAGGCAAATAATAGTTACGTGAATATTGTCTTTCCAAATTTCTGCTCTCAGGGAATCGAAGAACCCATGAAGTGCATGCTTGGAGGCAGAATAGGCTGAACGCAGAGGCGTACCGACCTTACCCAAAATGCTGTAACACGTGTTCCACTTTTTTATGTACCTGAATTGTGTCTGTTAGGTCCAATGGTAAAACCAATACGTTTTCTTTGTTATCGGCACAGTTTTGTTTTACCCTTTGTAATTCAGATTCTCTTCTGGCAGAAAGAACGAGTTTCTCCCCTTCTCCCGAAAATTCGTACGCAAGAGCCTTACCTATTCCCGACGAAGCCCCCGTAATCCAGACGACATTGTTTTTATAAGTACTCATTTTTTAAAATGTAAACTGACAGCATTGAAATTATTATCAATTTCCTGAGAGAAAAAAGAAATCTATCAGAAAGTATTTGAAACAGGACCCACAACCCATTTCTGAACCGGTTAGGAACACGTTTAAATGGAAGTGCCTCATGTAATATTACTGCGGAATTAATTTAAGATCAAGAAAAAGTCGCGTCTGTACCGTCAATAAGGAGAATAAGAAGATTGAAAATAGCGAGCGGGTTAGGGAGAAGTGTCTTCACAATTTTACCAATAAAATCAACAGTTGCTGGCAGTGGTTTTGCGGGTTTTGAGCACATTACATTATTTTGTAATTTTTATCTGCTCTTAATACAAGCAAATGACCTTTATATCCATCATCAGAAAAGCGATGTTTAGACCTTGTGTTTCTGATCGCATCCGTGCGATTTTAAAATTGCCGGCCGAAATCAGCGCCAGTTACTTGGATTCGTGTCCATATTTATACCTTTTTCCAATCCTCCCACCCTCACGCCTATAAGCCTGACCTTCTTTCTCAGTTCAAACCTCTTTAGACAATCAAAGGCAGCCGTTCTTATCTCATTTACGGCGTTTGTGGGCTCTGTAAGGGTTTTTGCCCTAGTGTGGGTTTCAAAATCACTAAATCTCACCTTCACAGTAACAGTCCTGCCCTTATAGCCAGTCTGCTTCATATCGTTCGCAACCTCCCTCGTGAGTCCTGCAAGGGTCCTGGCTATGACCTGCCAATCGTCCGTATCACTCTGAAAGGTAACTTCCCTGCTCGTGGATTTTGGCTCCCAGTGGGTAATAAGAGGGCTCTCATCTATTCCCCTCGATGCCTCATAAAGATATGTTCCGTGAGAATTTCCAAATCTCTCAACAAGGGTATCCATTGGTAATGAAGCTAGATGTCCGATGGTTTCAATACCCATTTCCTTTAAATAGGCCTCTGTTTTTGGTCCCACGCCCCAGAGTTTTCTGACAAGTAATGGCCATATACGGCTTTCTATATCATTCTCTGTAATTATGGTAAGCCCATCGGGTTTTTGCATGTCAGAGGCAATCTTTGAGAGGAGCTTATTGGGGGCTATTCCTATAGAACAGGTAAGACCTGTCTCCTGTTTGATCTTCGTTTTGATTTCTTTTGCAATCTCCTCTGCTGGCTTGTCTATTTGGGATATATCAAGGAATGCTTCGTCGATTCCGACATCTTGCATTATTGGGCAGAATATTTTCAGGATGTCTTTTATTCTTTCAGATACCCTTGAATACTCCTCATAATCCACGGGGAGAAAAACGGCATGGGGACAGAGTTTGTATGCAATTCTTAACGGCATTGCGGAATGTATCCCATATTTTCTGGCTTCATAGGACGCTGTGGATACTACGCCCCTTTGGGTGGGATCGCCGCTGCCTCCAATTACAAGAGGTTTCCCTATCAGTTCCGGATTTCTCTTTTGCTCAACTGCTGCAAAAAATGCATCCATGTCGATATGAAGGATCAGCTTCATCAAATACTTTATATGCAATTTATCTTCACAAATGAGTCAGGTTTTTCAGAATAGCCTCAGAGGAGCAAAGATTATGGACAAATTAACCCTGTCGGGGTTTAAAATCCTGACAGGATTGACTCACGAATTTCGTGCTTCGGATTTTGTCCTTTCCGACTCGTTCGGGTTAGGTGTTTAAGGTTTGCCCTCACAGGTTATGAATATCTCTTCAAAACTTGGGGCAACCGCAATAAATGCGCTCAATACCTTTAGGTCGAAGTGTTCTGGCTTTGTCCTGCCGTCTCCTTTGGTTATTATTTCAAAAGCCTCCTTATGGCTTAAAGACGGCTTGTATGGCCTTTCACTCCGCAATGCATCATACTGGTCACAAAGCATTACTATCCTGCCCTCGACCGGTATCTCGTCTCCTTTCAATCCTCTCGGGTATCCCGTACCATCCCACTTCTCATGATGATTTAAGGCAATCGATGCCGACATTTGGATATCGTGATGTGATGAACCTGAAAGTATTTTCTCTCCTATTCTTGTATGTGTCTTCATAATCTCAAATTCTGCTGGGGTAAGAGGGCCTGATTTTAAAAGTATGCTATCGGGTATGCCTATTTTACCGATATCATGCATAGGACTCGCAAATATTATTGTTTCAACGAAATCCATCGGCATATTCATGGTCTGAGCAATCTTTTGCGAATAGCGTCCGATCCTTGAAATGTGGGCGCCAGTCTCTGTATCCTTGAATTCAGCCGCAGATGACAAGCGCTGAATTACCTCTTTGCTCATACTTTTAATCGTTACCAGGGCATCCGATAATTCCTTCGTCTTTTTCTTTACTGTATCTTCGAGCATCCGGTGGTAATTCTTTTCTATTTGTAAAAGTTTGCTGTATCGAATTGCCTTTTCTATTGCATAGAGAAGATAATCAGTTTTATACGGCTTGATGATAAAGTCAAAGACGCCTTTTTTTATTGCGTCAATTGCTATGTCCAGTTCAGCATATGCAGTCATCAAAATTACCGGTATTGCCGGATAACGGTCATGGACTATTTCAAGCAGTTCAATCCCTGAAACCTCCGGCATATTAACGTCCGTTAACACCACGTCAATTCCAGTTGTCTGCAATTTATACATAGCTTCTTTAACATCCAGGCAAGAAAAAACTGCATAGCCATGCTTACTCATCAGTAATGAGAGAGAGTCAAGAACGTAAGGGTCATCGTCGACAATGAGAATTGTGGATTGTGAATGATATGTTACTGGCAAATTGATTTCATATGCTGATTTCATTTTTCGTAGTCCCTCAATTTATTTATCCAGCACTTGTCTTACCTTTTTCAAAAATTTTGTTGGGGAAATAGGTTTCGGGATAAAGATTAATCCCTTTTCAAAGAGGCCATTTTCCTGAATAATATCACCGCCATAACCACTTACGAAAATGGTTTTAATCTCTGGTTTTACATTTCGTATTGCCTCGTATACCTCTCTGCCATTCTTTTTTGGCATTATAGCATCTAATACAATAAGATCGATGGTTTCTTTGTTTTCAACAAATTTACGTATTGCATCTTCTCCGTCTGCCGCATCTATGACCTTATAACCAAACCCGATGAGCAACGTTTTGGTGAGTTCCCTTACTTCTGTTTCGTCCTCTGCGATGAGTATCGTTTCCGTGCCACCAGATACACTAGCAGTCATTTCTGATTTTGCCTCCTCATTGGTAGATTCGATTAATGGCAAATATATCCGGAACGTTGTGCCTTTGCCAGGTTCGCTATAGACATTTATGTAGCCATTATGTTGTTTGATTATCCCATATACAATCGCAAGTCCAAGACCTGTGCCTTTTCCCACTTCCTTGGTGGTAAAGAATGGTTCAAAGGCCCTTTTTTTGGTCGTCTCATCCATACCTACGCCCGTATCCGAAAAAGATATGAGGGCATACATTCCTGGCTTGCCATAACCGTGCGTCTTTATAAATTCTTTATCCAATTCCAGCACATCCGTGCTCAAGATTATGATGCCGCCAGCAGGCATGGCATCACTTGCATTTGTGGTAAGATTCATAAAAACTTGCTCGAGCTGACCGCTGTCTGCCATTATCGTAATGTCCTTATCGGAAAGAATTACCCTGAGTTCAATATTCTCCCGAATGAGCCTTATTAAGAGGTTTTCTATATCTTTTATCAGCTTGTGCAATTTTATCGGTTTTTGATCGGTTATATTTTTTCTGCTAAATGTAAGGAGTCCCTGTGTTAATTTCGTGGCCCTTCTCGCTGACGTAAGTATCTTTTGAACATAAACTCCTGATAGACCATCGGCCTTCATTTCCATTTGTAATAATTCTCCGTATCCCACAATTGCGGTCAGTATGTTATTAAAGTCGTGGGCAATTCCTCCCGCAAGCTGACCAACGGCTTCCATTTTTTGGGCATGATAAAGTTGTTCTCTCAGTTTTTCTTTCTCCTCATCCGCTTGTTTAATTTCTGTAATATCTTCAGCGACTTTAAGAAAATTCGTAATCACTCCCCGCGCATCTTTTATGGGTGAAATACTCATGAGTTCCCAGTAAAATTCTCCACCCTTTTTCTTATTTATAATCTCTCCCGACCATTCGCGTCCAGAGGTAATCGCATCCCATAGCTCTTTGTATTCATCGGGTGATGCCTTACCTGATTTTAAGATACGGGGATTTTTCCCGATAACTTCTTCAGGTGTATAACCTGTTAATTGGGTAAACTTCGGATTAACGTATTGAATGTTTCCTTTTGTGTCAGTAATAATAACCGTGCTTGGACTTTGCTCAACGGCACAGGATAATTTTTGTAGTTGTTCTTCCATATGTTTACGCTCTGTGATATCCGTGGAAATGCCACAAACTGCGTAAATAGCCCCGGTTGAATCGAAAAGCGGAAACTTTACAGAAATATACGTGTGCAACCCATCCTTTTGCGGCACCGTTTCATCAAACTCCATAGGAATTTTCGCTTCAAGTACTTTTTTATCATTTGTCCGAAACGCATCAGCCATTTCCTTTGACCATAAGTCATAGTCTGTCTTGCCTTTTTCTCCTGCTATGAGATGTAATCTCTTAAATCGTTTATTGGCAAAGACATATTGGCCAAACAGGTCCTTAACATAGACAATTGAAGAGGTATTATCAAGGATAGATCGCAATCTTTCCTCACTCAATCGAAGGGCATCTTCTGCCCGCTTGCGTTTGATAACCTGCCCCAATTGCGTTACCGCTGTTAAAACAATTCTAACCAGCCGCTCATCCCTTTTTTCCGCCTCTAATTTATAGAAGACAATAACAGTGATCACTTCATTGTCACTAATGATAGGAAAGGCGACCCCCATCTTCAGCCCAACGTCTCTTGCAATCTGCGCCCGTTGGTAGTCTGGATCACGTGTAACATCCTGTATCCACATCGGCTGTTTCATGGCCCATGCACGACCGGGAAGCCCTACTCCCATTGGAAAAGTAACCCCATTGGAAAAGGTACTGAACCTCTCTAACTCTTCTCTTCTGCTATAAAATGCATGATTGCGCATCAAGAGGGTATTTTCCGGATTGCAAATCCACGCCTCGCCATACACCCAACCGGTCATGTCACATATCTTCTGTATTGCAACAACCAGGGCTTCGTGTAAATCTCCGGAGGCGCTGACTTCCAGAACCATTGTCTGCAAAAAATGCATTTCCTCTTCGAGTTGCTTGCGCTCAGTAATATCCTGTACCGTTCCAACCATCCGAACGGCCTTTCCCGTTTCGTCAAGCACAACTACAGCCTTTTTATGAACATGGCGCACTGCCCCATCTTTGCAAATTATGCGGAAGTCAATGTCGTAAGATTTTTTTCCAGACAAGGCATCTTCAACGGATTTTTTTACAAATTCCCGATCGTCAGGGTGAACGCAATTGAAAAAAAACTCATAGGTAACGGCAAATTCGTGTGGCGCGAAACCATAGATTCGGTAAATCTCGTCACTCCAGAACACCTCATTTTTCACAATATTCCACTCCCAGTTTCCAAGGTGAGCAATTCCTTGCGCCTCGGCAAGACTGGCCTCGCTCTTCACAAGCGCCATCGTTCTGGTTTTAATATCTCTGGACATAGTATTAAACGACTCGCAAAGCCGCCCGATCTCATCTCTCGCTTGAACCGGAATGATACTACCAAAATTTCCCGCTGCGATATCCTTTGCAGCATCGGAAATTGTACGGAGGGGCCTTACCACCTTTTTTACAAAACCAATAAATAGTACGCCAATTACCACGACAATAACTACCGCGGTAATCCATGCATTCACAAAAATATTTTTTATAGGAGCAAGTACCTCTGCCTTATCAATCTCAACCAGGAGTGTCCATTTCATAGATGGTATATACATGGATGCACCTGCAATCTCTTTACCACGGTAATCCTTATAAAACCCGGACATCTCTTTGTTTAACTCCAAACATGCTCTCACGGGAGGGGTATCGACTCTTTGTCTTAAAGCAGCGGACTCAATAAATATGGATTCTGTAAGCATGAGTTTTTCTTTATCTACCAAATAGACCTCCATGGTACTCCATCTTCCTCTATTCCAGGAGATTGCACCCATATCCCTGGTATATTCTCCGGATAAAATTTTATTAAGCTCTGCAATCCGGATGAAGTTGACAATTACTCCGATAGGTTTATTTGTAGTTCTCGCTAAAACAGGGGCTGAAACCGCAATCACAGGCAATCCTTCGTCTCCCTGATAACTTTCTATGATTGTTACGCGGCCCTTTCCTTGTACAAAGTAGAGCTCGTTAGAAACATCCTTACCAATTTCAAAACGATTTGTGGAAGCAACAACCCGTCCTTCCAGGGAAAGGACATGAATGGTATGTATGGTCTTGTCAAGTGGGAGTTTATTCTTAAGGAGGTGTTTATTGAGGATAGTGGTTGAAATTTTTTTCCCGTAGATTTTCTTGTGGAGCGTTGCCTTTACAAGGCCATCACTGGCAAAGTCCTGGACGCGCCGTTTTGACATCTCCAGAAATTGATAGACCTGTCCTTCATAGGCTTCTGCAATAACGGTCAGATTGCTCAGTACTTGTTCTTCTAAACGACACTTGCTTTTATAGTACCGCCAGAAAAAAGTGATAAATATCGGAAGGAGTATAATGATAATCGCAAAGAATGTCTTTGTCGATAACGAATACTTGCATTTTCTTATCATTGATGCATTTCCACATTTGTGTCAGAAGTATTTCGCAGATTAAACAAATGTTTAGTACACGACCGGCATACAAATTAACGCTGTTAAAATTGGGCCTTTTTGCGGTTTTTATACCCGTAGTGGCAAGGCGCGCCTTGCCGCTACATAGTTGGTTTGAACTTCCTTAACGTTAAAATAATCAGGCAACAAAAATCATCGATGGCATGCATACACAAGAGTCGTCACTATTTTTGCCGTATACTGCAAACTGTAAGCGATATATATCAGCTTCAAAATCTTTTTTCAAGGACAAAATGTGATGGCCACTTTTTGTCTCCGGCCTTAAAAACGTGTTTCTCCATGTAACATTCTTTAATTTTATAAAAACTGTAAAATTGTCAGATTTCATTCATCCGGGTAGTCCAAATTCAGTAGACGTTGAGATTTGCCTTGAGGATGCGGGATAAAAGACTTATAGTTATAAAAAAGAATATGAAATCCTATAGTATAACTTACATCCTGCAAAACAAGGTGAAGTCTTGTTGCAGGATTTAGTATCTTCCAAAAATAATTTTGACATTTTTAGCAAAAATTCAATGAAAAATGAAAAATGTAAATTGAAAAATGCAAAATAAACTTTGCAATTTGCATTTTTCATTTTACACTTCCGACTCGTTCGGGTTGGGAATTTTCATTATTTATTTGAATTCGATGTTGTGGGGGGTGGATGAAAGAATTTCGCTTTAAGATAACATGCCGTGCGTTTGTAATACTGATTAGCCTTAACATCGTGTTCAGCGGGTGTGATACTTCGATCGGACATTTGCCTATGTATAACGGAAGGCGAGAAACATCTCAAATGCCAGTGCAAGAAAAGAATATCATCAGCATTCAGTACCTTGGGGTAGGCGGATATCTGTTCCGGCACGGCCAAAATGCCCTGATGACGGCGCCCTCGATTACCAATCCGAGTCTCTTGAAAATACTGTCCATGACCAAATTAACGACAAATGAGGAACTTGTGGATCTCCTGCTTCCCCCGGTTGACGATGTGGAAATAATTCTGGTCGGCCATTCTCATTATGATCATCTATTGGATGTACCGTATGTGATGCGGAAATACGCATTGAACTCAGTAGTTTATGGCTCCAAAACCATGGGGCATATTATGGCTGCAGCAGTTGACAAATCCCGTATTATTACCGTGGATACCTATGCCGCAAAGGGCAAAACTCCGGGGCAATGGATATATAACAAGTCCCGAACTATCCGGTTCATGCCTATTGAGTCGGAACACGCCCCTCATTTTGCAGGTATGAAGCTATTACCAGAGGGACCCTACGACAAGGACCTGAAACATCTTCCCCGTACGGTGTTTGGATGGGTAGAAGGTCGGACGTACGCCTATCTTATCGATTTTCTTAATGAGCAGGGCAATATTGCATTCCGCGTCCATTATCAGGATGCAGCAAGCACGCCACCACTCGGTTTTGTACCGGATTTACCGGCAAACGACCTGAAGCGGGTGGATTTGGCCATTCTTTGCGTAGCGTCCTTTACGCAAGTAAAAGAATACCCGGAAGGAATAATCAGGGCGATTCGACCGAAGAACATCCTTTTAGGGCACTGGGAAGACTTTTTCAGAAATCAGAAAAGACCAGTAAAAGCTTTGCGAACCACAAACGTACACAACTTTATCAAGCGTCTGGAATCAGTTATGCCAGGTGATTCACAGTGGCAAATGCCAATGCCTTTTACGCAGATGCGTTTCCCACTGGTTGAAAAAACCGAGTAGTTAGTGGCTTGTGAATGAAAAATGCCACACAGTAACAACGACAATACGCTGGCAAATTTCCCCTTTGTTGTTTCCCACAAAAGAAAAATCGCTATTCCTACCAAAAACCAGTGACTGAAAATCTAAATATATAGATTCCTGGTCTAAGATTCTTGATAAACATACGCGATAACGGAAACTCTTTGTTTGTGGTTGCTTTTATAACAACCTGCCATTATTGGAATTATGATATATTTATACACCTCCCCCAAAGATTGTGTCTTTGGTATAATAATTGATCAATAAGGACACGCGTAGGTAAGTGGCTAAAACAGAAAAGGTTTGTCTTCATAATCATAATTATGAAAGGAACGTTGAGTAATGAGCAAAGACATCGAAAATCTAAAATTAGCAATACAAAAGAAAGAACTTGGTATTGAACGATACAGTGATCAGATCAAGGTGTTAAGCGATCCCAAAATCAATGCCTTGCTTGAAGGAATTTTGCATAATGAGGTTCGGCATAAGGCAGAATTGGAAGACCATTTCAACAGATTATCCTAAAACCAGGGAGAAATTTATGAGAGAGGGATATAGGTCGGTATTGGAATTCTTAGAAGCGGATTTTGAGATAGAAGAAGAACAAGAACACTTATATAACCAATTAGCCACCACTTCTAATGATGTGAAGGTAAAAGAAACATTTCAACATCTGGCGAGAGCGGCTAAAGGACACAAGGATGCTATTGGAAGAATTATTCGGGATATTGAATCGGACAATCATGATGTGTGTTTTTATTGTCTCATGTGCGGGTGGGAGATCAGTTTTGGAAAAATGCCCTCTGTAGGAAACGAAGAACGTTGTTCTTTGTGCTGTCAGAAATTTGCGCTGGTAGACGTGGATAATGATTATGAGATAAAGCCACTTCCTCAATAATGACTGTTCCTGAAATAAGATATTTTAGAGTTATACAGTATTACGACAGGCTTAGGATACGGTTTAAAGAATGGATCTTAGGAATATAAAATGGGCGAGACTTTAAAGGATATAAAATCACTTGCACTCCAGATGGAAATGGATGGAATAAAATTTTATAGCGATCTGGCGAGCAAGACCCTTCATCCTATGGGAAAGGCCATGTTCAGATCCTTTGTGGAAGATGAAAAATCGCATGTAAAAAGGCTCCGGTCTCTGTTGTCTATTCGGAAGAAAAACGATCAAATACAAGAAAAGGATACAGTGCACCCCAAAGAAAGATTGATTACTATCTTTCAGAAGATGGGTGAAGAGTTGAAGAGAAAAGTTACTATGGATACGAATGACATAGAAGCTGTTAAGCTTGCCATGGGACTTGAGGAAAAAGGGATTGAATTCTACGAACAGGCCTCCAGGGAAGCAAGTGATATAAGGGATAGTGAAATCTATCGTTTCCTTGCCGGAGAGGAAAAAACACATTTTAGCATACTAAAGAATACTCTCGAGTTTTTGGAAAAGACAGAACTTTGGGAAGCCGAAAACGAGGGTCGTATCTACGATATGTGGATGAATATGGTGAATAAAATAGCATAAGAGGTCTAAGGCTGTAGTGTGTTAAAAACATGGACTTTTTCATATTTTAACATGCTATTTGTTAAGTCTCAATAGTTTGGCAGACATGGTATATATCAGATAATGAGCGATAAAAAGACCGATAGATTCCGCGTAGAAAAAGATTATCTGGGCGAGATGAAAGTTCCTGCAGAGGCTTATTATGGGGTTCAAACTGCCAGGGCCATTGAGAATTTCCCCATCAGTGGCCAAACATCCCTGCCTGTATTCACGATGGCTATGGTTTCCATAAAAAAGGCTGCGGCCATGGTTAACGTAGAACTCGGTTGTCTTGACAGTAAGATTGGTAACATGATTATTCTGGCATGCGATCGTATATTGAATGGCGAATTTCAGGATCAATTTTTGGTGGATGTGTACCAGGCAGGAGCCGGGACATCCCATCATATGAACGTAAATGAAATTATTGCCAATATTGGGATTGAGATGTTAGGTGGGATAAAAGGGGATTATTCCATTGTACATCCGAACGATCATGTTAATTTTGGACAGTCGACGAATGACGTCTATCCTACCGCCATGCGTATTGCAGCCTTGCAGTTATCTAAAAAACTCATAAAGAACTTATATGCCTTGGTGGAGACTTTGAAACAGAAGGCAAAATCCTTTGATTCCGTTGTAAAAGCCGGCCGCACCCACCTTCATGATGCCGTACCTATCCGTGTAGGCCAGGAATTTTCCGGCTATATGGATTCTTTACTGAAGGCAACCAGGGGAATAGAAAGAGCAAGTGAATCGTTGAAGGAATTAGGAATTGGCGGAAGTGCTGTAGGTACAGGAATCAATACCCATCCGGAATATGCCGGTAGGGTCGTTGAAAAACTGAGAAAGATCGTAAATCTGGATATTAAGGAGTCTAAGAATCGATTTGAGGCTATGCAAAGTAACTCGCCGTTTGTCGAGCTCTCCGGTGCCATGCGTACATTGTCTGTGGAACTTATTCGCATTGCTAACGACCTAAGATTAATGAACTCCGGGCCAAATACGGGATTTGCGGAGATTGACCTTCCGGCAGTCCAGCCAGGGTCTTCTATCATGCCAGGGAAAGTGAATCCTGTTATTCCTGAAATGATGAATATGGTCTGTTTTTCAGTTATAGGCAATGATTTATCGATAGCGCTGGCTGCCCAGGCTGGACAATTTGAGCTTAATGTCATGATGCCCTTGATCCAATACAAATTGCTTGATTCTATCGTCATCCTTACCAATGCAGCAAAGATATTTAATGAAAAATGTATCAGTAGCATTACGGTGAATGAGAAAAGATGCCAGGATTACGCCATGCGAAGTCTCGGAATTGTCACTGTTTTGAATCCCATTATAGGCTATTCAAAGGCATCCGAGGTTGTTAAGGAATCTACAAGTACCGGCAGATCAGTAAGAGAAATCATTCTGGAAAAAGGCTTCCTTTCCCAGGAACAGCTCACTCTTGTATTGTCGCCTATATCCATGACTGAACCTGGTATAAGGAAGGCCGGGACATAAAAATTTGTAATTTCTAATTTAACTTGTTACGTAAAAGCGTGAGAAAGGAGGTACCTCTAAAAATAGTTTACAATTTGTTTTTGTTTTTATATTTTATGAAAAAAGAAAGGAGTAGTATATGAGAAGGAAATTATCTTTAAGCATTGTCTTATCAGGTATAGTAGGACTGGTGGGATCGATAAGTACTGTTTATTCTACCAAAGTTTTTGCAGGAGAAGGACAACCTATTACACACGCACATGAAGGAGGCACCCACGAAGACATTAAATTACCTACCAAGAGGTTAATGATAGAAATTGAAAAACGAGTGTATAATATGCTCGAAGGGATTTTGGTGGGTAATTTTCCCTATGTAAAGCAGGAGGCGGCCGCTGTTGCAGAAAAAGCAGGTGAGATAAACGAAAATTTCTTTCCCAGAAACCCTGCTATTGATCATTGGTATATGCGATCGAAAGATCTGGATCCAAAGAATATAGAAGAAATTACCAAATTAAAAGAAGAATTTAATACCTACATGAAAAGAATAGATTCGTCAGTAAAGGAAATTCAAAAAGCCGCCGATGCAAAGAATACTGAAGCAGCATACCAGGCTTTTAGCGGTTTGCTTACAAAGGCGTGTTTCGACTGTCACAGAACACAACGTGATGTAAAGAAATAAAACCTCCTGAAAATCAATGAACGTGAAGGTGATTCTAAACCGAAAAAATTAAATCAGTTAAAAGAAAGTGCAGATAATTAAACAATCTGCACTTTCTTTTGTTTTTGGAATAAGGCATTTTCCAGATAAATTGTTTCTTGTCTCTTAAGCTTATGATTGTATAATACGAAAGAGTATGAATACCGACAAGGGTTTTCAACTTTTGTAATTTATTTTTGAAAATGGTTTTGAGAAAAGAGGTGGAACGTGAAAAGGTCAGCATTTTTAATTGCTAGTTTGTTTGGTGTGAGTATGGTAGGATTAATGAATACCATCTGTACTTCTTCAGCCATTGCAACTGAAGAAAAGGTACTCTCCCACGAAAAAGTTACGGAACCTACAAAGGTGTTAATGAATGACATAGCGAATCGGATGGACAATATACTCGATGGAATATTGGCAGGTAGTTTTAAATATGTTGCGCAAGAGGCGGGCGCTATCGTAGATCAAAGTTATATGATAAGCAAGACATTCTTTCCTGCTGAAGCAAGAGAAAACTTATGGTTTAAACGGGCCAAAATAGACCCAAATGATAAAGAGAGAATTACTAAACTGAGAGAAGAATTTGATGTCTACCTAAAAGGAATAGCATCATCGGCGCTGGAAATTCAAAAAGCCGCTAATACAAGCGATCAGAAAGCAACTTTCAAAGCATTCACCAGCATGATTGAAAAGACCTGTTTTGAATGTCACGAAGAGATCCGTGACAAAATGATACCCATTGAAAACCGCTGAACTTCAATCATCTCTCATAAGTAAAGAGAAAGTGCGGAATAGTGAAATATTCTGCGCTTTCCTTTCTATTTTAATAGTTGATTACGCTATATGAAGTAGTGTAAAATATTTGTGCATTTTCATGAAAAATGCAAAAAAAGAGAAAACAGATCATAGGGTTGGAAATTGATTTCACATGCCTTTTTTGTCACAAAAGAGTCAAAGGTTTTGACCTAAATGCAAATACCATCGATGTTAAGGGTTGCGGCACTTGTGGCGGGGATGTGCAATGTTCTATTACCTGCCCTCTGTGTGATTATGAGATAGAGTTAATCGTCTATGAATGAAGATGCTGAGGAGGCGATCATGTCAAAGTGGGAATGTCGTGTATGCGGTTATGTATACGATCCGGAAAAGGGCGATCCAGATAATGGCATAAAACCAGGAACACCCTTTGAGAATTTACCGGAAGATTGGGTTTGCCCATCCTGTGGTGCAAGTAAAGACTTATTTGATAAGCTCGATTAAAAAACTTGTTTGATACCGATATAATTTTAAGGAATTAATTTTGTGTTAAAATTGCGACAACAGCAGCACTTGAAATTTGGCATATTTATTCTCTGCAGTATGATATCTCTTTATCCCAAAAACCCTGCTCTTGCGAATGCAGACCAGGTAGGGAAAAGCCCGCCGAGCGTTACTTATTCGAATCCTTACTTCAAAGGTACGAAGGAAGAGAGAGAGGCACAGATCAAAAGGATGACGTCCCTTTTTGGAGTCGAATGTGCTTTTTGCCATAATGAAGATTTAACAGTCTTTACGGAAGAGGGGAAAAAATCAAAAGAAATGATGAAGGCCTCTGTTGCCTTGGGCGTTGAATGTGACTACTGCCATATTGATCGGAAGCGCTATAAAGCAAATGAACAGCAGGCGAGAAAAATGTTCGAGCTTTGTGAAATCATGGGGACAGAATGTAATTTCTGTCATGCAGGAAAGGACAAGCTTACCCCAAAAGGGGAAACGTCCAAAACTGCCTTTGTAACCCGTGCATGGGCTACTGAAGGAACAAAGCAATGTTTGGAGTGTCATATTGAGAAAAAACAGTTTGCCTTAAATTTTTATGGATGGCAAGTCTTGAATGCTATAAAAGGATTAAAAGGAATGTGAATAAAGACTACGATGTAATCATTGTCGGAGGCGGTCCAGCTGCCCTTGCGGCGGCTGTATATACCTGCCGTGCTTTACTAAAAACCGTAATCTTTGAAAAAAAATATTTAGGCGGGCAGTTAGTCGGTACCGAATTGATTGAGAATTATCCGGGGTTTCCTGAAGTTATTAGCGGCGTTGATTTAACGCAACGAATGGAGTCACAGGCGAAACGGTTCGGTGCAGAGATTCGGTATGAAGAGGTCATGAAATTAGAGGTAGAAAACGGCTTAAAGGTTGTAACGACCGATACAGATACGTATGCATCCCATGTGGCCATTTTAGCTGCCGGCGCAGACCCGAAAAAATTGGATGTGCCTGGCGAAAAGGAGTTTTATGGTAAAGGCGTTAGTTATTGTGCGACCTGCGATGGGGCATTTTTTAAGGACAACGATGTGGTTGTTGTTGGAGGAGGTGATTCTGCAATAACCGAAGGTATCTTTCTTACGAAATACGCCAGAACGGTACAAATAATACACAGAAGGGATGAATTCAGGGCCACAAAAATTTATCTGGATGAAGCCTTCTCAAATCCAAAAATAAAAGTTACACTTGATACGGTAATTGAAAGTATTCATGGAAAGGAAAAGGTCGAAGGCGTTGTTGCCCAAAATGTTTTGACAAAGGAAAAAAAGGAAATCCCATGTCAAGGGGTTTTTATATTTATCGGAAGTGTACCGAATACTAATTTTTTAGGCAATTTGTTATGTGTGGATGCGGGGTGCCATATTGAAACAAACATCCATATGGAGACTGCTATTGAGGGGTTGTACGCAGTTGGTGATATTCGGAAGAATTCTTACCGGCAAATTGCAACTGCTGTAGGAGAAGGAGTTACGGCAGCCATTGCGGCCGAACACAAGCTCGCCGAATTAAAAGCATTGGGCAAAGCAAAAAAATAAACCGTATCTTTTGAAAAGATATACATAAAAGTTTCTTTGTAAGATCTCTGTAGTCCGTTCTTGATAATACTTTAAAAAATGGTGGAAGGAGGAGTTAATGGCAACAATGGATTTGAACGAAATTATTAAACAGGCCGCACTGCAAGAAGATAAAGCGTATAAATTTTATATGGATGCATTAAACTATGTAAAAGATGAGCCGTCACGGATATGGTTAAAGGAACTTGCTGATGAAGAATTGAAACATAAGGCATTATTGGAGAATTTTGATCCTTCCAAGATCAAAAGATTTAAACCTGGCAAGATTCAAGACCTTCATATAGCGGAGTACCTGGTTGATAAAGATATTTCGGAAATCAAAAGTTTTCAGGATGTACTGATTGTTGCCATGAAAAAGGAACAAAAATCCTATAACTTTTATGTCAGTATGGCCAAGTCTTCAGATAATCCGGATATGAAAAAGCTGTGCAAAATGCTGGCCCAGGAAGAGTTGAAACACAAACACAAGATCGAACTGTATTATGATGACAATGTATATCAATGGGATTAGAAATGTCACTATTCGCTTCACAATAAGATCCCGGTTTATTCTTTATGTACTAATTCCTTTTTTAATCGTTTGGCCAGGAATATCTTTAATAAAGATTGATATGGAACATCTCTTTCATTTGCCAAAACCTTTAGCCTTTCAATAAGTGATTCAGGCAATCTAATTGATATTGATTTGGTGGAAGGTTTCAAATCTGGAAATAATGTCCTTTCGGCATTTGAATAATTTACATATTCCGTAGAATCATGCTTTGACCAAAACTCTCGTTCCTCATCTTCTGTTTTAAATTTCGGTATCTTTTTCAGCTTGCTCATATATTTTCCTCTACTTCTTACTCATATCACTTCTCTTGCAGAAATTACCCTGATCTTATCCGTTATGGTAAACACCAAAAATAATAGACGGTGTCCATACTTAGTCAATGGAAATTATCTTTTAGGTTAAGTTCAAGGTATGTTTTCGAGACAAGAAAAAAGGCCTAATCCTTGATAGAGTTAACAGCCTTTTTTAATTCCGGGGACACATCGGGGGGCGGTTTTTTAAGGGTATCAAAAACGCTAAGTCATGGCATATAAGGATATAAAAAACGAGGCCGACGGGACTCGAACCCGCAACATCCAGATCGACAGTCTGGTACTCTAACCAATTGAGCTACGGCCCCAAAATTTTTTGCCGATTGACAATTTGTGTTGACAATAATGGTGGGCGATATAGGACTCGAACCTATGACCCCTTGCTTGTAAGGCAAGTGCTCTAGCCAATTGAGCTAATCGCCCATAACAGGCTTTAAAGTATATCATCTCAGTTTTTATGAGTCAATAGAATTCTAATTATGAATAATTCCGGTGATATTTTTTTATACGCCGTGTGATATATCCCGATGATGAAAACGCAATTCAACTTCATCAATTCTCTATCTCCAAAGACAGCCTGGATGCTATAGATGCAAAGAATACAAAAGGCACTATTCTTTTTCAGAATTGTAAACATCGGATTCAAGAGGTTTGCACCTATATTCTGGATTCTAACGTGGCATTCCACAATTATTTCCGTCTGCTCCCCGTTTGCAAGAAACTAAAAAATCTGGCTTTTTACGATACTGTTTGAGATAATAAAAAAAATTTATACAGAATCTGTTACTTTTCAATTGTACTTTGTAAATTTTAACACTAATCACTTTTCAAATTTTTACGACGAATTTATCGCATTAAAGCTTCTTGCATTATGTATAAAAACAACAATATTTCACGCCGAACATTTCTAAAGACTGGTATTTCAGTAGGTGCTGGTATCTATGGTTTATCTTATCTGGGTACCATCAAGAGAAGTCCTGCCATAAAAAAACTCAAGGAACACCACTTAAAACCAGGCGTGGTCGTAGTACATGGGAATGTCTCTGATACTGCCAATGAACCCGTCATCATAAAAGAGATGGTACAGCGCGCCATGAATGCCCTGGGTGGTATGGACAAACTCGTTTCCAGAGGCAACAGGGTCATTATTAAACCCAATATTGCCTGGAATCAAAGACCGGAATTCGCTGCCAATACCAATCCTTATGTCGTGGCAGCCCTAGTAGAATTATGTCGGGAGGTTGGGGCGAGCCGGGTTAAGGTCATGGATCATACCTGTTCTGCGAATCCTGAACCTTCCTATAATAACAGCGGTATTGCTACTGCCGCACGCCAGGCTGGTGCGGAGGTAATCTATCTTGACAGAAATCGTTTCCGGGACTTTACAATTTCCGATGGCAAGGTTTTGAAATCGTGGTCTTTTTACGAAGAAATGGTATATGCTCATGAAGTGGATGTGCTTATCAATGTACCCATTGCAAAACAACACGGGACATCGAGGCTCTCCATGGGGCTCAAAAATGTCTTTGGTATGATTGGTGGTGACCGTGGTAGTCTCCATACTGATATACATCCTAAGATTGCCGATCTCAATAAATTCCTTAAGATAGACCTGACTGTACTCGATGCCTTTCGGATACTTAAAAATCACGGGCCTACAGGGGGCCGGCTCGATGACGTTGATAATTCAGCAGAACGTGCAAGGCGCATTATCGTAAGTACAGACCCTGTTGCTGCGGACGCTTATGGAGCTTCCTTGTTTGGTATGCAACCTACGGACGTAGGCTACATCAGGGAATCCCATGAACAGGGATTGGGGGAGATTAATTATCGGCTAAAAGGTTTTGAAGAAATACAGATATAATTTGTAATAACAATCAAGCTACCGGAGTACTTTTTAAAATCCCGATCTCATTTTGAGCCAACTCTTCCGCATAGTCATTAACCTTGTAAAATTCCTTATAATGCATAAGCATCTCGTTGGAGTTCTTGTAACCAAGGCGCCGACCGTAATTAACAATGCACATAGTTCTTGCTTCTACAAAAGAGAAACCTTTGAATTTTAATGCCTCCACAATGCATTTCTTCATGTGATTCAGGTGATAAGCCGTGGTACGGGCGAAATAACTATTATAATGTTTAAAGAGAAACTGCACATCGGCAGGATAATCAGGATTGCCATTTGGTGTAGTGAGGGTCTTCGTGCCATGGGGTGTGGTAGGGGAAACCTGGCCACCTGTCATACCGTAAATTTCATTGGCATAGCAGATAACGGTAATGTTTGTATTTCGTCGTATCGCATGTAACAAGTGATTACCACCTATGCCAAGCAGGTCGCCATCCCCGCTTACCACAACGACATTCAGGGCATCGTTCGCATATTTAATGCCTTCAGCCACAGGAATAGCTCTGCCATGTGCGGTGTGAACCGAATCCAGATCGAAGAAGCCTGCACTCCTGCCTGAGCAACCGATTCCGGAAATGACTACGGTACCATCTTTGGGCAGGCCAAGTTCGTCAAAGGCCTGGCATATAGTCTTCAGAACAATTCCATTCCCGCAGCCTGGACACCACGGTGTGGGCAGCAAATCAAGCTTCAGATAACGTTTAAAATGACTGTCTTTGTTCATATATTTTTTGGTTTATTTCTTTCAGATCAATACGGCCCCCCAGGATTGGTATAAACTCCACTTCACGATGTAATATACGCTCGATTTCATGGGCATATTGTCCTGTATTCATTTCCATAATAAGGATTCGTTTGTATCTGGATGCAATAAGCTTGATCTCTTCAACAACAGGAAATAGACGTACGGGTCTGTAGAGCGCAAAATCATCTTTGAAATAATATGCTATACGGGAAAGCGCCCCGTAAGATATGAGAAGCGTATCGGTTTCTTTACTACACGCAAGAAATTCATAGTAGTTGTATCGTCGGGCTGTCAATTGCTGTTTTTCGTGTAACCGGGCAATAAGTCGCCTGTAATTATCAATGTCTGAAGTCTTTGGCACAGAGTTCTCATGAGATAGCCCAGTAAAATGCCGGTTGCCTGTGCCCAAGGGTGGACGGCTACGTTTTTTGATCTCAAAATCCCTGTGGAGAATGATCGTTTCATAAAGGTGGCTGATATATCCATCACTCAGGAGGATGACCGGACTCTGAGATTCTTCTGCGGCATTAAATGCTGCAATAGTGTATTTGTAGAGTTCTAAAACGGAATTGGGATAAAATACAATAGGGAAGTAATCTCCGTGACTGCCATGTATGCATTGAATAATATCTCCCTGGGCAGGTAAGGTAGGCATGCCAGTGCTGGGGCCTACCCTTTGGACATTAACAATGACGATCGGCACCTCCATCATATGTGCAAGCCCAATACTTTCCTGCATCAGGGAAAAGCCCGGCCCGGAGGTAGCTGTCATTGCCTTGAGGCCAGCCAGCGATGCACCGATAATAGCATTTATGGAGGCAATTTCGTCCTCCATCTGGAGTACCTTAATGTGCTTCTTGTTGACTATCTCATGAATAATCTCAGAAGCAGGCGTAATGGGATAACCTGCAAAAAATTTTAGTCCAGCAACCTCAGCTGCCGTTGCGATGGCCTGATTTCCCTGTAATAACTGTTTCGGCATCTATCTCCTCAATTTCAATAGCCATGTCAGGGCAGTATCGCTGGCACATCCTGCAAGCGATACACCTCTCCAATTCCATCAACTTCTGCTGTCGAATCTCCAGATTTTTAACAGGACAGAAATTCACACAGATGCCGCAACGCTTGCAGTATTCATGATTAATATGCACGATCCCTTTTCGTTTTTGAGTTTTTTCTTCAGGCACTGGGTCTTCTGAATCTCCCTGATAAAAGGGAAAATAATTGTGTGCTTCAAAAACCACGAATCCCCTTCAAGACAGGATTCTTGGAGATTTTTATAACTCCAGCCAGAATCCTGACGATTGGAGCACAAATCGGACTTTATGATACAAAGGTTTATATCCCACAGTTTAGCAGTATTTTTTGTCAAATTCTAGAATTATTTTAAAGAAGATCCTTAAAACGAGATCGTGATTTGTTATGTTTAAAATGGTTTGTAGTTCTATGCATTACTGCGGAAGGTGTCAATCACTGCGGTTCTCTGACAGGAACCGTTGTGGACGTCCAAAGATATGATAATGCCTAAAACTCCACATGAATTCTGTCACGGTAACTTTCAAAATGCTGAAAAGCAGCAAGGATACAAACATCCCTATGACCCCCATCAAATAGCCCCCAACAAGAACAACAACAACGACAATGAGGGGGTGTATGTGGATACTCTTAAAGACAACCACATGTGAGATGAAGAGATAGTCGAATAGTTGAATGCCCACAAAGCAGAGTGTTACCGCAATAACTTGTCCAGGCGAACCCGTGTCCATGAATGCAACGAATATGGCAGGAACAGCACCAAAGATTGGTCCGAAGTGCGGAATGATATTAGCGCAGCCTGCAAGAATGCCAATGTGAAAAGCGTAAGGGACATGCAATACGTGCAGGGTAATACTTGAGAGAATGCCAACAATGAGCGCATCAAGAAGCTGACCGCGAATATAGGAACCCACTTGCTGACTAATCTTGTGAACAAGACTAAGAGTCATCTCGAAATAACGATTTGGCACGCATTGTATAAAAGTTTTCTTGATTCGACGACCGTCTTTGAGGAGGAAAAAAGTGGAGACAGGGACGATAAAAATCATGGAAACGATATGGACAAATTCAAAAAGGATATCAATGCTTTCCTTGATCAAATCATCCAGACCATGCTGGAGGTATACTGCTATTTCGTGGGACAACCCGTGCCGTTTCATAAGAGGAAATTTGCTATCAATCGTCGCCTCAAGTTCAGCGGTAAGAACAGAAGGAGGCTTCAGTTGCAGATACGCTGATATGGATTGAAATTCAGCCGATATGCCCGGCAACAGGAATATAACTCCAAACGCAGTAATTGCAGCAATGGAGACAAAGACAATAACAACAGACCAGGTGCGATTGATATCATGGTTTTCAATAGCCAGGACGATCGGCTCCAGAAGGAATGCCAGCAAAATAGAGACAATAAATGCGACCGACAAATGCTTCATTACAATAAAAAATGTGATGGCAAACCCAAGTGCCAGAAAAACAAGAAACCACTTGATTAGCTGAGAGAAAAAACGCCGGTTTATGTGGATGGTAATAGTACGTTGAGAGGACTTCATAATAGCGTACCGTCCCTAAAAATTTATTTTTGAATTTCTTTGGTTCCACTTGTGCCTGATTGTTCAATTCCGTTTAGAATCATCTCCGTCAGATTTTCTGGCTTATGCAATCTGGTGGTAATGGATTGCAGTTCGGTGCTGGTAACACGCAAGCGCTTGCCGATAATTTTGGCAAGTTTCATTGCCACTTTGAAGCCGAGTCGCGGCTTCCGTTCAAGAATACTAAAAAATTCTGGCCTGAGAAACCCCAGAATATGGCATACTTCCATGGCAATTGCAGAGGCGCTGCGCGGTGATTCATCGAGTAACGCCAGCTCGCCAAAGAAGTCGCCGTCCTTCAGGATTGCCAGAACATCTTTCTTCCCATCTGCCGATGCCTTGTAAATTTTCACCGCACCCTTTTTGATAACATACATTCCAACACCCGGTTC
Organism: Candidatus Brocadia sp.; assembly: GCA_021646415.1. Lineage (NCBI taxonomy): Bacteria > Pseudomonadati > Planctomycetota > Candidatus Brocadiia > Candidatus Brocadiales > Candidatus Brocadiaceae > Candidatus Brocadia > Candidatus Brocadia sp. Next base: position 131,016 of record SOEU01000006.1, on the reverse strand, counting down.
GCCTTCCCAAAAAATATGCTCGTTGGCTTCAAAATACCGGTGATGGGCGATACGTTCAAATTCTTTTAGTTCTTCTTTGGAAAGATCATCGAGAACCGGAATTTCCCTGAGCAAATTGAGGACGTTGTTTTCGTTATCCCCTGTCTTCTTAAAGATGTTTTCCCAAAAACCATTCATCATTACATGCTCCAATTATTCTTCTCTATCTGAACAAAGCACCAATTGTTGCTCAAGCCTTTCGATTATGACGGTATATTTTTCATGTACACCGGCTTCAATATCTTCTTTTTCCATAGCTTCAAATTTCTTTATTAACATTACATGATCATCGGGGGACAGTGTCTTGTTTATCCAGGGGAATAGAATTCTTTCCTCTGTTTCTATGTGCTTTTCCATATGCTTGATATAGGAACGAGCTATTTTGGTAATCTTCTTTTTTGCCTTTGTACCGTGATGGATATTATTGACTGCTTTGGCCAGATTTCTTATTTCATCACGTGCCGATACATGCTCCATAAGCAGCCGCCCTAAAAAATCCTTCTTTTTGCCTTCATCCTTTACTTTTAGTACAGGGAAGAGTACTTTATCTTGCTTCTCCTGATGGTGTTTATCAGAAAATCCGGAAATGACCTCCACAATATCATCAAAAATCTCTTGAGAAACAGGTCTATCTCTATCAAGACAATCTGAAGCACTTTCCAAGACCTGCATCATCCTTTTTACAACATCAAGGTCATAATGCAATATCTCCGTAACGGAAGAGGGCGTGCTTTCGATATGCCTACAATCCTGATAAATCGTGTATTTCGAAGAGTTACAGGCCGAAATACAGGCACAGGAAATAACAAGAACAGGTATGAAGATTTTTTTCATGAATCGGCGTAAATTGTTACGAACTCGGGTTCCACAATACTGCTGAGGATATCACATCTGGAGATAACTCCCACCAGGATATCATTTCTCACTACGGGAACGCGAACAATGTTGTGTTTTGTCATAAGGTCTATAATCTCTTCAACCGGTGTATCCTCGGATACACAGATTGGATTTTTTGACATAATATCTCCAGCCGTTACCTGCTCCAATGCCCTTCCGGTTCTTATTACCTTTAAAAGATCAAATTCGCTTACTACCCCAACAACCTTCCCATCATCATCCACAACAGGCAATCCGCTATACATACCAGATAATAATTTTACGGCCAAATCCCTTCCGATTGTTTTCCGCTTCGCCGCGGTAACAATCTTATTCATAATTTCCCTGGCTACCATGACACATACCTCCTTTTAAAACAAATGAAACAAACATGCATATATAATTCTCAATCCTTATTCATCAGATCATAGTTTCCGACTTAATTATACGGTCGATTCGCTGTTTGTCAAACATTAAGAAATGAGAAAACCCTTGATAACTTTCAAGCAAATTGATACTATTTATGGGTTAGCTCAAAAAATGAAATTCCCCGGTAATTAACTTAAGTCGATCATTAAAAAAAGGATTTGAATTTGAAACCAGTCATTGTATCCACAACAATTTTAGCGGTTCGAAAGGATGGGCATGTCGCCATAGGTGGCGATGGTCAGGTCACCATGAACGCCGCGGTGGTAAAGCATGACGCCAAAAAGATTCGACGGCTTTACCATGACAAGGTCATCGTAGGTTTTGCCGGCTCATCTGCAGACGCCTTTGCCCTCATGGAAAGATTTGATGCCAAGCTTGAACAGTATCAGGGAAATGTCCTGCGCAGTGCCCATGAACTGGCCAAGGAGTGGCGAACGGATAAGGTGCTCAGGAGACTGGAATCCCTGCTTGTTGTGGTGGACAAACAATACTCGTTTTTGATTTCGGGTGGTGGAGATGTAATTGAGCCCGATGACGGCATTATTGGTATAGGTTCCGGCGGTTCTTATGCAATTGCAGCAGCAAGGGCATTGATGAAACACACTTCATTGTCTGCAAAAGAGATCGTCGAAGAGGCCCTCAACATTGCGGCAGATATTTGTGTATATACCAATAAAATTATCAAGGTGGAGGAGGTCAGGTAGTGAAGGAACTAACGCCCCGTAAGATCGTAGAAGAACTCGACAAATACATAATCGGACAAAAAAATGCTAAACGTGCCGTGGCAATTGCCATCCGTAACCGATGGCGCAGGCACCAACTTTCTGATGAATTGCGGGAAGAAGTCTTACCGAAAAACATTATCATGATAGGCCCCACAGGTGTAGGGAAAACGGAGATTGCAAGGCGCATGGCAGCCCTTGTCAAGGCCCCCTTTCTTAAGGTCGAGGCATCAAAATACACGGAAGTTGGTTACCACGGACGCGATGTGGAGTCTATGGTGCGCGATATTACCGAAATCGGCGTGAACATGGTCAAAGCCGAAATGATACAATCCGTCCAGGAAAAGGCTGAAAAGATGGCCGAGGAGAGACTCCTGGATTTGCTATTGCCGCCGGTACCAAAAAGTACGGAACCGGCCAGTGTCGAAGCCGAGGAACAACGTTTAAGTACACGAGAGAAATTCCGCAAAAAACTGCAGGAAGGAGACCTTTCAAACCGTATAGTAGAACTTACCATTCATGAAAAACCTTATATACTCCAGGGTTTTGTTGCGGGAGTTGAGGAAATGGGCATGGATTTCCAAAACATGCTGGAAAAGATGATTCCCCCCCGCACACAGGTACGAAAGGTTCCCGTAGCTGATGCAAAAAGGATTTTGACCCAGGAAGAGGCTGAAAAGCTCATTGATCGTGAAAAAGTCATTCAGGAAGCAATTCGCAGGACAGAACAGTTTGGAATTATCTTCGTGGATGAGATTGACAAGATCGCAGGCCGTGAATCTGCACATGGTCCGGACGTCTCCCGCGAGGGCGTACAAAGGGATTTATTACCGATTGTGGACGGTGCTACGGTAAACACACGATACGGAATGGTCAAGACCGACCGCATCCTTTTTATTGCCGCAGGTGCATTCCATGTTTCCAAACCATCAGATTTAATTCCCGAGCTTCAGGGGCGATTCCCTATCCGGGTGGAATTAGAAGACCTTGGGAAAGAGGAGTTTTTACGCATCCTGACTGAACCCAAAAATGCCTTGGTTAAACAATACAAGGCGCTTCTGGAAACTGAAGGAATTAAGGTACGATTTGAGAATGACGCCATTGAGGCAATTGCGGAGATTGCCGTACAGGTTAACAAACGCACCCAGAACATTGGTGCACGAAGATTACATACCGTAATGGAAAAGCTTGTGGAAGATGCCTCTTTTGATGCCCCTGATATGGATGGCGCAGAGATAGTTATCAATGCAAAGTATGTGGAGGACAAATTACAAGCTATAGCAAAAGACGAGGATTTGAGCCGATATATTCTGTAGAATCAAAACTCAGAAAATCAAAGATGCAACTGATTGTTTCCTGTAAAATCCATAGTTGCACGCAATATCATAACTATCCAGGACTATTTGACACCCTAATATTTTCAGCCTTCCGGTAAAGATCTGGATATTTCAACTCTTTCACTATGCAAGCAACCGGTTTAAAACAATCCCTATTTCCCCCAACATAGCACAATCCAAGTGAATGTATTTCTCATGGTGGGATAGGGTACATTAGGCAATCACCTGATTCTCAATACAAAAGACTTTTTCGGATATGCAACCACTCATTGGCATCAATTGCGATTACGAAGAGGAAGGTAAGCGTCCGTACTCTTTCACGTACAGAGACTATAGCGACGCTATCATTGCGGCACATGGTATCCCACTATTATTGCCTGTTGTTAAAGACAAAAATACTGTGAGGCTCCTTGTGGAAAAGATGGACGGATTGCTCCTTACCGGGGGAAATGACGTACCCCCTTTACGCTATGGAGAGGAACAACACAAAAAGACTGTTTGTGTTCATTTAGACAAGGATATTTCCGACCATATCCTGGTATGTGTCACCATGCAAATGAAAAAACCCATTCTGGCCATATGCTATGGTGCTCAGCTTGTAAACGTCATCTTAGGCGGCTCACTCGTACAAGATATTCCATCAATGGGCATATCACCTATTATTCATAAAGATTCGCAAAATGTGCAATATACCCATCCTGTAACGATAGAAAGAGACTCTCTCCTGTATAAGATTGTTGGAACAAAACACATCGAAACAAACAGTATTCATCATCAGGCTATTAAGAGATTGGGAAGGGGCTTACGAGATACGGCCCATACCCCGGACAATATAATAGAGGCATTCGAACTCAACGATTATCCATTTCTTGTGGGCGTCCAGTGGCATCCTGAACGTATGACAGAGCATCCTAGCCACGCTGCATTGTTTCGTGCCCTTGTTACTGCTTCCAAATAATACTCTCGGAGTGGTACAAACGTGATTTGATGCTCAGGTATTTCAGAATGAAGCGATTCTTAGTTGCACTTTTTGCAGGTGCCGTAGAAGGATATCTGGAACCCGGTAACGGTGTAATCCTTACTGACGAAGTCCGGTAATTTGACATGCGATGAGAAATCCTCAAAGATATCGAGTATTTTTTTGCAGGCAGAGCAGATTACGTGATGGTGGATATTGGTGTTGGGGTCGTAATGTTTACGGTCTTCATCAATGGTGAGTTCTTTGACTTCTCCTAACTCCTTTAACGTTTCTAGAGTCTTGTAGATAGTGGTAAACGATACCGCAGGATAAATCTTCTTTACCCTCTTATAGACATCTTCTGCGGATGGATGGGAGGTATTGTTCTCTAAAATCTTGAAGATCATCAACCTCTGTGGGGTGATCTTCATGCCGTGGCTTCTCAGTGTTTTCGTAAGTTTTTCTACAGTCTCCATAATATACCATAGTTATAAATGAAAAATGATTGTTAATAACCTATGAATATTATGTAAATAATTCATGCATGTCAATAAAAAAGTGTAGAATTTTAATTTTATGATAGATTTTTTGGATAATGATCTTTAAAATATTTCATTTTGGTTAATACCACAAAATATATAGTGGCAGACAGGAGGGCTTGTTTGGTTCAAAAATAAATATGCAGGCATTACTTTATGGTTCTGACGGCGTCCTTTGGACACAGTCCACCAGTCTTTACTCATAAGACAGGCTCCAACCCGTTTTTTTGCTGAGATTTGCAATCGGCAAAAGAGAGACCAAAAGAATTTTACAGTGGGCTTTGCAAACACACACATATTATCAATAAGTCAATCAAAAAACAACCACTTATGACATATCTCGAAAATATTTACTTTATGTAAACATTTTGCGCAAAATATGTGTTATATGTATTGGAAATATGATATTTTACAAAACTTAATTCAAATCAGGAAGATTTACATATGAATAAATTTGAATATAAAATAGATCAGCTCGCCGATGAAATTAACGAAAATTACGTTGCCGAAGAGGACAACAACGAAGGGGAAGCTATTGAACAAAGGATAAAATATAAGGATTACGACCCGGTTCGTCTTTACTTGAAAGAGATGTCATCCTTACCATTGTTGTCTCGGGAAGAAGAACTCTATCTGGCAAAGAAGATAAAGATTATGAGCCGGTTGCTTCACCGGAGGGTTCTGGGATTTGATTATGCCCTGGAAAAGTATGTACGTATACTTGAGGAGTTGGATAGTGAATCGGATCTTGTCCAGTTTGTCGAGACAGCGGTAACAAAAGAACAAAGCAAAAATGAGACGGTCGAGCAACTTCATTGCCTTGCTGAAAAAATCAAAGATACACTTGAAAAAAATCTAAAAGACTATGAAAAAATAAACAAGGGAGTTGTTTCCAAAAATTTAAAATCCAGAGTTTTGAAAAAAGCTGCTTCCAGGAAGAGGAAGGTGATCAAAGAGTTAGAGGCTATGCACATCCGTGCAGAAACGATATTACCGGTTATGAGGGAGCTGTTAAACGTTTTATCAGAAGTAGTATCGTATAAAGAAAGCCCGCAAGGTTCGCCTTATAAAAAAGAAGCCTATAAGAAACTTTTGCACGATTCTAACGAAACAAAAACCTTGTTAATGGAAACCGCCGAAGCAACAAAGAAGGCTATTCATTCTATGAATTCCATTTACCATGAGTACGAATCTGCCAGGAATCGATTCTCCGAAGGTAATCTGAGGTTGGTAGTGAGTATTGCAAAAAAGTACAGAAAGCGCGGCATGGTCTTCCACGACCTTATTCAGGAAGGAAATACAGGGCTGATGCGGGCTGTTGATAAATATGATTATCGTATGGGTTTTAAATTTAGTACGTATGCCACGTGGTGGATTAAGCAGGCAATTATCAGGGCAATAGATGACAAGGCAAGGATGGTACGCATCCCGGTACATATGACGGACGTAATCAACAAAACGAACAAGGTGTTGAGGAACTCGCAGGAAGGCATTGATAAAAAACCCAAACTAGAGGCCATTGCAAAAGAGGCAAAAATCCCGGTTTCAGAGGTTTACCGGGTATTTCGAATCGCATCTCAGCCTATATCGTTAGAGAATCCAATTGGGGACGATGGTGAAACGATGTTTGAGGATTTTATCCAGGACAAAAAGATGGAATCGCCAATCTCCGCTGTTCACCAATCCTTACTTAAGGATCAATTACAAAAAGTACTTAACACACTGAGTCATCGGGAACGTGAGGTGATCAAGCTGCGGTTTGGCATCGGTGACGGGTACACTCACACGTTGGAAGAAATTGGGGAACGGTTTAACATAACAAGGGAACGCATACGACAAATCGAAACCGTTGCCATTCGCAAACTTCAACATCCACTGCGGAGCAGAAAATTAGAAGGATTTCTCGAAGGGGTAATGACAAATTAATACAACTCCCCCAAGAGTGACCAAAAGGGGCTTCGTGCAAGTCATGAAGCCCCTATTTTTTTATCCCAATTTTTTCTATCATCTTATTGATAGCTTCCCTTTGCTCTGGTTCCAGGACAGATAATTTCCGCAGATACAAAATAGCCTTTTCGCTATCCTTTTTATAGTTCCAACACAACGTAATAAGATTTCCATATGCGTTAGCATTTTTCGGGTACATGCCAATGATTGATTCAAATTCAGTAATCGCCTCTTCTACAAGACCTTTTTTCACATAGGCATTGCCCAAATTTTCGTGATAGACAATACCCTCCGGGTCATTCTCTGTGGCCGCCCTATATTCAAGAATAGCCGCATCAAAGACGCCTTTTTTAAAATATACATTTCCAATGTTATTGTGCGTAATGGCACTATTTGGGTCAATGGAAAGTGAAACCTGGTATGCTGCCATGGCTTTGTCCAGTAAACCTTTATCCTCATAAATGTTCCCCAGGTTATTGTGTGCATGCGGATTGTTCTTGTTAATTCGAATCACATTTCCGTATTCGATCTCTGCGTTGCTGAATAATCCCATCTTCCCATACGTTACACCCAGATTAAAATGGGCTGTTTCATTGAAGGGACTAATCTCAAGGGATTTTTTGTATTCAGTAATTGCGGTTTTAAAATTTCCTTCATCGATATAGGCCTTGGAAAGGTTGTTATGTGCCTTCGACAGCGTCTGTTTATCCAAAACACTCAATCCTTTGTTTATATACACATTGGCAAGATTACCATGTGCCTCAGAATAATCAGGCTTGATTTGAATAGCCATGGTATATTCCCGGATTGCCGCATCCATAAACCCCATTTTTTTGTATAAAACCCCCAAATTGTTGTGCGCCCGTGAACTTTGGGGCGACCTTTCAGCTGTCGTTGACCATAACGAATGATCGTCAAACCAAATTTTAGAGATTTGACACGTTTGCCAGGAAAACCCAATCAACAAGAGGGTGATTATGAAGGTAAAACCACAAGAATTTAAGACACGATGTCTTAAGCCTAAGTTCGGAATTTGATCGAGCAAAAAACCTCCCAGGACACAGAATCCCACAAGAGAGAGATAAAGATAACGCTCTGCCATGATGTTTTCTATGGGGATAATATTCAGGACGGGAAGTAAGGTGATGAAAAACCATAGCACAGAAAAAAACAAAATCCTGAAATAAAAAAATAACCGGTAAGCAATTACCATTACAGAAACAATCAGAAGGAGGGATAAGATAAAGGATATTTCAACAGGAGACGTAGTATGCTGAACGACATAATCGGCATTAAGATTTACAGGGAAAAAGAGGAGCTTGATATAAGAGGCAAGAACTTTTGACATGGTCAGAAAGTTTACCCAAAGACTGTTTTGTGGATACGGAATGTAAGACTCTGTAGGGTTGTGTAAGAATACAAAACGTATCAGAATATAAAAGATGCTTACAAGGGCATAACCAATGTAGTAGCGGATAAGTTTGTAAGGCAATCGGGTCTTACTTTGGCTCAGGACATCATACAAGCCGATGAGTACCGGAAAGGTAATAGTCGTTTCCTTGGAAAATAGACCCGCAAGATAGCATAGAAGAGAAACTGAATACCATAACGTAGACCTTTGCTGACAAGTTTTGAGGTAAAACTGAAAGGCAGCAAAATAAAAAGTGGTGGCCAGGAGATCTTCGCGATAGCTGATGGCATTGACAGCCTCTGCAAGGAGCGGATGAGTACAAAAGATAAGACTCGCCAGAAAGGGTATGGAGGTTCTAATAGCCACGGTTCTTGAAACCGATGCTTCTGAATTTCTGGGGAAAACAGGTATCGATTCTCTATGTGTTTCGCCGAGAATGCCCAGGAGACGGGCGAGTAAGAAGAACAAAAGGGCGGCATTAAGGCTATGGAGGAATAGGTTTGTAAGATGATATCCGACAGGATTGAGATGCCAAAAGGAGTAATCAACAAAATAGGATAACGTTACGAGCGGGCGATAACTGAGTTCACCGGCAGCCGTGAAATAATCACTGGTAAAGATCATGGGCACTTTGTACCAAGACCTTATCAGATAATTATTTACAACGGTAAACTTATCATCATAGACAAAATTGTTTCCGACAGTATACAAGTAGAGGAGTGAGGAAACTACGATGATAAGAACAAGCTGGCAAATATAAAGACGTGGTTTGTCTGATCTGACTTTTACCGCCCCATGTTTATTGATGGGTTGGTATGAATTATACATTTACCTTCTTTTCTGTTAGTTCATGATAATCACAACAACACGCGCTCGCCTGTAACCCTGAAATCCATAACGGGAATTCCTATACAAAAACCAAAAATAAATTCCATATTAAACTTTCTCGTGTTTCCTTCTGCGTCTTTTTAAGAGATATTTTTTCCTGTTTAACCTATGCTTCTTTTTTCCGGCAAAACCATTTGCCATAGAATCCTCCAAAAATGTTAAGACATGTATATAAAAATGAAGAAGAGATAATATCAATAATAAGGACAAAATTCAACAAAATATTCTTTATGCCAACAAATAAAATTCAAGCTTGCGGATTCGAGAAGCAAACACAAATCAAAAATTTCTGGCCGGTTCGTTATTCCTAAGTCCCATGAGAGCAAACCTATCAGGTTTCTCTTCAGTTCCAAAATTCTTACACTTTACCCTTTGAGATGGATGATCAGGATTGGTAATCCATTCGCTCCATGAGCCAGCATACAAACGGGCATCGCCTAAACCTGCATGAGCTAACCTAATTTTCGCAAATCAAGTGAAAAAGGCTTCTAAAATCAAGGATTTTTTCAGTCATTCTTCACTACAATTGTTCTTTTTTGATGGCAGAACGGCCTTAACCCCAGATTGCCTTTTACATCTCGAAATACCCTCTCTACCCGTGTCAGCATCATGGACAAGCGCTATATCTCCTCATCAGAAAGAAGGCAAAAAGGGTCGAATCTTTGGGTTTTTGAGAACATTGTCCATGTTTTGATTGTGGCAATGGATCAGTCCAAATGAGCGATTACTTTTCACTCATTAACAAGAGACCGCAGTCAGGGCATTCTTTCGTGTCGGAACTTACACAATAACCACAGGCAGGGCACCTTCCCTGTGATTCCCATTCCTGGGCGGTTTTGATTTCTGGATACTTTTGTGTGTGGAATTCCTCAATGCAATCGTGTGCAGCGCGCGCATCTCTTTTTGGTGCCAAAAGAAGATACCGGCATCCACATTTACCCGTACTGCAACCCGGAGCCAATGCAATTTTAGAAGAAATTCCGTTTCTCGAAAGTAAATCCGATAATTCCCGGATGCCCTCTTTCTCTTCTTCCCTGATTGCAACCCATTCGTCATGAAGATGTGCGGTAACGTCCAGTTTATTATCCCTCTTTTTTTCGATCTCTTCCGGCATTTTCAAAGGGACGCCACAGTCGGCGCACTCTGAAATATGCGCATAATACTCTGATCCGCATTCCGGGCACAGTTTTATTTTCTCAGGAGACATATGATTATCCGGCAATATTTTGCCATTTCAAAAAGTGTTTATAAGTACAACGAGATAATAATTCTTCAATATATAACAAAACATGACGTTTGAGGTCAAGACTTTACTCTTGCTATTGAAAGTATCTTTTTTATCAATCCACTTAATTGCTGTAAATTGTCATGGTAAATGATAAAATGCTTGTTTTTACAGACTTAATCCAGTTTTCATGCTAAACCACAACTATAAAAGGAGTGTAGGATTATGAGAGTAAAAGATATTATGGACACAACTCCAAATCTCGCCCGAACCTCAGACACGTTTGAACATCTTATAAGAATGCTTGATGAGGTGAAATATCACGTTGTTTTTGTAGTTGACGAAGAAGATAAACTGGTGGGGATTGCAACTGAGGCAGATATTGTAAAAGTACTTGTTCCTAAGTATCTATCTTTTGATGAATTTCTTATTTCTGCAATGAATGAAAATTATTTAGAAAATAAATGTATTGAAACTAGAAATCTAGTTATTACGGAAATCATGACAAAAACAATTTTATCAGTGCATGAAGATGATACTGTAATTAAAGCAGCCGCCCTCATGGCGGTTAATAAAATACATACTCTTCCTGTGGTTAGGGATGGCAAAGTCGTTGGAATTGTGCACCTTATAAACCTGATCAGGCACATAATGAAAATTCTTACCAAAGATTGAACATAGATACTTTTCGTTATTGAGGAAACTAACGCATGATTTTCTGGATAGCCACTGGCATTTTTATCGTATCCTTTGGATTAATTATCTCTGAAAAACTTGACAAAACAAAGGTTGCATTGATTGGTGCTGGTTTGATAATGGCCCTCAATATAGTAACCCAACGTGAGGCCTTTTATGACGAAAAATATGCTATTGATTACAACGTTATATTTCTCCTTTTTGGCATGATGGTTATCGTCAATATCCTCAGCAAAACCGGTGTATTCCAATTTCTTGCCATAAAATCTGCAAAACTGGTCAGAGGAAGACCTGTATGGATACTTATTCTTTTCACCAGTATTACGGCTGTTTTTTCTTCTTTCCTTAATAATGTAACCACAGTTCTCATCCTTGTTCCCGTTAGCTTGCTTATCGCTGATGAACTGCAGATCGACCCTTTCCCATTCTTGCTGTCAGAAATTATGGCCTCCAGCCTTGGTGGTACGGCCACACTTATTGGTGGGCCACCCAATATATTGATCGCAAGCAAGGTACAACTTACCTTTATGGATTTTATCTATCATTTAACACCCGCGGTCATCTTTGTTTTTTCATCTTTTCTTCTCACCATTAAATTCCTTTTTGGTAAAAAACTCCGGGTTAAAGAGGAGGTAAGGCAAAAAATACTGTCCATAAATGAATATGAGATGATTAAAAGCTATAGTTTATTAATAAAGTCACTGATTGTATTAGGACTGGTTATTCCGGGATTTATCTTCCACAAAAGAATTCATCTGGAACCTGCAACAATTGCCATTTTAGGGGCTGCCATTTTGCTTATTGTTTCAAGGGAAAATCTCCAGCACGTGTTAAGAGAATTAGAATGGCCAACTCTTTTTTATTTTATAGGACTTTTTATTGTTGTATCTGGTGTTGTTAAGGTGGGATTGATCTCTAGGCTTTCGGACTACATGGTTTCATTCACAAAACCCGATGCAGAAAATATGTTTGCTACAGCGATTATCATCCTGTGGTTTTCTGCCATTGCTTCAACAGTCGTTGAAAATACTATTTTAGTCGCCAGCATAATTCCCCTTGTTACGGATATGGCACAAGCAGTCTTTGTCTTTCCACCTGGATTGGATTTGAAATCAATTGTCCAGCATCCAACCCTTATGCCCGTGTGGTGGTCTCTGGCACTCGGGACTTGCCTCGGAGGGAATGCAACACCTGTCGGGGCATCTGCAAATATTGTTACCCTTGGCCTTGCAGAAAAGGCAGGATTCCCCATATCATTCAAAAAATACCTTATCTACGGAATACCTCTTACTATCGAAATGATTGTCTTATCAACTGTCTATGTCTGGTTAAGATATTATGTTATTAAATATTAAATATATCTTTATCATTTTTTATCTTGTACAATACCTGCAGTCGATTTAAGTATTCGATGAAGTTCGGCAGCGAGCATATTAAGCTGTTCCGCTTCAAAACGTATTTGATCAGCAAGTCTCTTCTTTTCTTCTTGCCCTATCTTGTCATCTTTCAATAGCTGTGAGATTGTTCGAGATACGGTATTAAGTTTCTGAGGTACATCATAAGAAAAAGTTGTTAAAAAAAGATTTCTTATCCTTTCATTCTCAATTGCATATTCCGCTCTAATCATCGCCGCAGCAAGCTGTGCCCCTTCTACGGCAAGCGCCGTTTGAGCAACCATCATTTCAAGAAAATGCATTTTCCTGGGATCGGAAAGGAGCTGCGAATCACCCGGGAAAGCCCCAAAGACTCCTACGGTTTTTTCGGTACCCACAAGAGGCAAGTAAATCCCTTTTGAACCGGGGAGCGTATCGGTTCCTCTTCCTGCCATCTTGCCATGCTCATAAACCCAGTTAATGACTCCTTCCTCATTTGGCGTTAGAGGAAGAGACAAACTACCTTTAGCTTCAACGAGAGCAGATCTCTCTTGATCAACACTAAAGATAGCCACAGGGCATTTACAAAACTCTTCCAGGTGTTTAACAGCAATTTTTATTAATTCTTGTGAATCTGAGGTCTTTGATAATTCTTTGTTCAATGCGTAAAGAATCTGATTGTGCTCTTCCCTGAGTCTCGCTGATATCATTTGTGTCCTGAGCCTGTCAGCCAAAGCGCTTACTAATAATCCGGTAATTAACATGACAATAAATGTGATGACATATTGAATGTCCGCAACTGCAAACGTAAAATACGGGGGAACAAAGAAATAATCGAAGCACAAGACACTTAAAAGCGATAGAAAAAAAGATATCCTTTTCCCGAAAAAGAAAGCGACACAAATAACGCCTAACAAGTAAACCATAATAAGATTAGGCAGCTCTACTACACGAAACAAAAAGTTATTTACCACGGTGCATAGAAAGACAACCATAACCGACAATAAAGCGCCCTTCCAGGACAGTGGCCGTTGAGAAACGAATATAGGCTTTGGTATCTTTTCTTCCACCTCACCGCTGAGGATATAAATATCTGTTTCCCCACTCTGTCTGGCAAGCTCATTAACCACCGAACCGGAGATAAGTTCACTCAACCACGACCGTTTTGGTTTGCCAACAATTATCTTCCCAATATTTTTTGATCGGGCATAAGCCAGGAGGGTTTCGCTTATGCTTTGACCGCTTAATATAATAGCTTCTGCACCCAGTTTTTCAGCAGATATGATCAAAGCATCAACTTGATTCTGACGATAAGGACGTCTGGTTAACGAAGGAGTTTCAACATAAGCAACAATCCAGTCAGCACCCGTCTCAGAAGCTATTCGTTTGGCAGAGCGGAGCAGCCTTATTGCAGAGGGATCTCCGCTGATACAAACTAAAAATCTGTCACTTGCCTTCCAGACTTTTGAAATTGAATACATTTCTTTATAAGCACGCATCTTGGCATCAACACTTCTTGCAGTATAACGAAGGGCAAGTTGACGCAGTGCAATCAGATTTCCGGGCCTAAAAAAATTCATTGCGGCTCGTTCAGCCTGAGGTCCCAGATACACCTTGCCTTCTTTCAGTCTCTTGAGTAACTCTTCAGAAGGCAGATCTATCAATTCGATTTCATCAGCCATTTCCAAAAAGCTGTCTGGCACTGTCTCTTTAACCACCACTCCGGTGATCTGTGTAATAATGTCATGAACACTCTCACAGTGTTGAACGTTGAGCGTGGTGTAAACGTTGATACCATGATTGAGAAGTTCTTCTATATCCTGGTAGCGTTTTGCATGGCGAACACCCGGCGCATTCGTATGAGCAAACTCATCTACTAAAATAAGCGATGGCTTCCTTTTTAATGCTGCATCCAGGTCGAATTCCCGCAGTTCTATTCCTCTATACATAATTTTTTGGGCAGGCAGGATCTCGAGTCCTTCTAAGAGAGCCTCCGTCTCTGCGCGTTTGTGGGTTTCGACATAACCAATCACGACATCCATGCCCTCTTTTTTCCTCAATCGGGCAGCTTCCAGCATTGTGTAAGTTTTCCCAACGCCCGCGACAGCTCCAAAGAAGATCTTGAGATTCCCCCGCTTGCTTTCTCCTGCTTTAATTCTCGCCAAAATTTGATCTATATCAGATTTCTCTTCCATCATATATTCGTATTATACTCTATTTTATAAGAGTCCAAATCTAAATTTACCTCCAAGACGTTTACCACTGGTTCTCCGATTAATCCTAAGAAACGGTTATAGGTATGTTTACGGACAATGCCTTTAACGGTATCCTGCGATAATCCCCGCAACCGCGCCACACGCGGAATCTGGTAATAAGCAGCTGCCAGACTGATGTGCGGATCTAATCCGCCTGCGGAAGAAGTGACAAGGTCTACCGGGATAGGACTTGTATTATCCGGATCGGCGGTTTTTAACGCTTTGATACGTGCTTTTACCACATCGATAAGCACGGAATTTGTAGGTCCTAAATTAGAGCCTGAAGAAGATGCGGCATTGAACTGGACGGGAGATGTCGATGAAATGCGACCCCAGAGATATTTGGGATCGTCGAAATGTTGGCCGATAAGCAACGATCCAATGGGGTTCCCGTCCCTATAAACCAAACTGCCATTTGCCCGTTCACGGAATAATACCTGAGCAATCCCGGTCACCGAGAGCGGGTAAAGAATCCCTGTTATAATCGTTAAAAGCAAAAAAGATACGATTGCTGGTTTCATATGTTCCCGGATCATTTTTCCCTCCTCTTAAATTATGCCTTCGGAGACTTACACATACACCTTTTTACGCCAAAATTCCACCCCCTTCACCCCCGCCAGCGGGGGACAGTTGGTTGTCCCCCTCAGTGAGGGGAATTAAGGGGGAGGAAATTTTTTTTGAAATTCATATACATTAAACTAGGATACCTTTGCAGCAACTTTTTTGATATGCGGTAGATGTCCAGCATAAACAACCCCCTTGCCTCCTTTGTTAAGGGGGAATTCTTTCAGTCCCCCTTAGAAAAGGGGGATTCAGGGGGTTGTCTGATATGCTGTGATACAAACTTTGAATTTCTTAACGTTAAACTAAGCGTAAAGCAGCTAAAATCATGTCGATCAATTTAATACCTATAAACGGCGCCACAATTCCACCTGCCCCATACACCAGGAGGTTATTTCTTAAAAACCGGTTTGCCGTCATTGGTTTATAAGGCACACCGCGCAAGGCAAGCGGGATAAGAAATATGATAATGAGTGCGTTAAAAATAACCGCAGATAACACGGCGCTTGCCGGCGTCTCCAGGTGCATAATATTAAGCGCCTTAAGCGATGGATAGGTTCCAATGAACGCAGCCGGAATGATCGCAAAGTACTTCGATACGTCGTTCGCTACGCTGAATGTAGTCAGTGAACCCCGCGTCATGAGAAGTTGCTTTCCGATCTTAACGATTTCGATAAGCTTTGTAGGGTTAGAGTCGAGATCAACCATGTTACCTGCCTCTTTTGCAGCCTGCGTTCCTGTATTCATGGCAACGGCAACATCCGCCTGCGCAAGGGCTGGCGCGTCGTTCGTTCCGTCACCCGTCATGGCAACAAGCCTGCCACCGGATTGCATTTCGCGGATAAGTTTAAGCTTTGTTTCCGGGGTAGCCTGGGCCAAAAAATCATCCATGCCTGCTTCCGCAGCAATAGCCGCCGCGGTTAAAGGATTATCCCCGGTAATCATAACGGTCTTGATCCCCATTCTGCGGAGCTCGGCGAAACGTTCTCTTATACCGCCCTTTACGATATCCTTTAATTGAACAACACCAAGCAACTGTTTATGTTCTGCTACAACGAGCGGCGTCCCTCCATTTTTTGATATCGTTTCAATATTTGATTTCAGGTCTTCGGGAAAAGAACCGCCGAGCTTCTTTATATAATTTTCAATGGCTTCTGATGATCCCTTCCTGATTTGCCTGCCGTCACCCAAATCCACCCCGCTCATCCGTGTTTGTGCCGTAAAGGGGATAAATTTTGCTTCAAGTTCGTGGATGTGACGTCCTCTGATGCCGTATTTCTTCTTGGCCAATACTACGATGCTTCTTCCTTCCGGAGTCTCATCAGACAGAGAGGCAAGCTGCGCCGCATCTGCTAATGATTTAATATTGACACCCTGGTTTGGTATAAAAGCCACTGCCTGCCTGTTTCCAAGCGTTATCGTACCTGTTTTGTCCAGAAGCAGGACATCGACATCCCCCGCTGCCTCAACTGCACGGCCGGAAGTGGCGACAACGTTGGCCTGCACCATCCTGTCCATGCCCGCTATCCCTATAGCCGGTAATAATCCCCCTATTGTGGTCGGTATGAGACATACAAGCAGGGCAACCAATACGGTTACAGTAACCGGTTCTCCGTGCCCGGCCGCGATGACGCTGTGAACCGAAAAAGGTAAGAGCGTTACCGTCGCTAAAAGAAAGACGATGGTAAAGACTGCCAGTAAAATGCTCAGCGCTATCTCATTGGGGGTCTTTTGTCTTTTCGCTCCTTCAACCATAGCGATCATATGATCCAAAAATGTTTCACCGGGATTGGAGCTGATGCGCACCAGAAGCCAGTCTGAAAGCACCCGCGTACCGCCGGTAACGGCACTGCGGTCTCCCCCGCTTTCGCGTATAACAGGAGCGCTTTCTCCAGTAATTGCGCTCTCATCGATAGACGCTACGCCTTCGATGACTTCGCCATCCATAGGGATAATATCCCCCGCCTCAACAAGAACGACATCTCCTTTTCGAAGCGTTGTAGCTGAAACCTTCTCATAACTGGAGCCGTAGCTGGGGGTTGAAAGTTTTTTTGCGATGGTATCTCTTCGGGTGCGACGAAGACTTGCGGCTTGCGCCTTTCCGCGTCCTTCTGCCATTGCTTCGGCAAAGTTTGCAAAAATTAATGTGAACCACAGCCATGACGATATACCTAAAATAAATCCTGCCGGCGCTTCTCCCTGTCCTGAAAGCGCCTGAAAATACAATCCCGTAGTCAATATGCTTCCTACCAGCACCACAAACATTACCGGATTTTTGATCTGGTGTCTGGGATCTAACTTCTTGAGCGAATCAATAATTGCCGGGCCAATGATAGACAGGTTAAACGAGGATTTAGCTTTCTGTGACTTCTTCATGTGAAGCTCCAATTTTAACTATGATGTAGGATGAAATGTTCAACGATCGGACCTAGTACCAGTGCCGGGAAAAAAGTAAGCGCTCCGACAATCAAAACAACCATAACTAAAAATACGACAAAAAGCGGCGTATGTGTCGGTAATGTTCCCTGATTTACGGGAACAATTTTTTTCCTGGACAGCGATCCCGCGATGGCAAGTATCGGTATAGCAAGCCAGTACCGAGCAAAAAACATGGCCAATCCTAATGCTATATTGTAAAAAGGAGTATTAGCAGACAATCCACCAAAGGCGCTTCCGTTATTGTTTCCTGCGGATGAAAAAGCATAAAGCACCTCGCTGAAACCATGAGGTCCCGGATTAAAAATCGATACCTTTGTCTGAGGCCAAATAACGGCAACCGCTGTTCCGGCAAGAACAAGTGCAGGTGGAATTAAAATCATAAGGGACGCCATTTTCATCTCATACGTCTCGATTTTCTTTCCTAAATATTCCGGTGTCCGTCCAATCATGAGCCCCGCTATAAATACAGCGATAATTACAAATGCAATCATGCCATAAAGGCCCGATCCCACTCCGCCAAAAACAACCTCTCCCAGCTGTATAAGCCACATTGGTATTAAGCCCCCGAGAGGCGTGTAAGAATCATGCATTGAGTTAACCGACCCGTTTGAAGCCGCGGTTGTAGCAACCGCCCATATGGCAGAATTGACAATGCCAAAACGTGCTTCTTTTCCTTCCATATTGCCACCAGGCTGAAAAGCGGTCGCTTTTTGATTAATACCTAAACTGTTAAATAAGGGATTCCCGTGTTGTTCAAAATATATGCAACTCCAAAGACAGGGAATAAAAATAATAAGCATTGCTGCCAAAAGTACCCACCCCTGACGTTTGTCTTTAACCATGTAACCGAAGGTATAACATAAGGCGGCTGGTATGAGAAGTATTGCAACAACCTCTAAAAAATTAGATAGGGGTGTTGGGTTCTCAAACGGATGGGCAGAATTTACATTAAAAAACCCTCCACCATTCGTTCCCAACTCTTTAATGGTAATCTGTGAAGCGGCAGGGCCAAGCGCGAGTACCTGCTCTTGCACCTCTGCTCCATTGCCATCCTTTACAGGCTGAAGAAGTGTCACTTTCTCATACGGCTTGAAAGTCTGCACCACGCCCTGAGAAACTAAAAGAATAGCCAAAACCATTGACAAAGGTAGCAAGATATAAAGCGTTGTTCTCACCAGGTCCACCCAAAAATTTCCTATGGTTTCTGCCTGTTTTTGGATAAATCCCCGAATCAAAGCCACAAGAATAGCCATACCAGTCGCGGCGGACACGAAGTTCTGCACGGTTAATCCGACCATTTGGGTAAGATAGCTTAATGTCGTTTCACCACCGTAACTTTGCCAATTGGTATTTGTTGCAAAACTAACGGCAATATTAAAAGCCAAATCCGGGGCAACTCCTGGCATGGACATGGGATTTAAAGGCAAATATGCCTGCAGACGCTGAAGAGCATACACTACCGCTATGCCGATACCATTAAACAGCATCATCGCCATGGCGTATCCTTTCCAGGACATGCTTGTTTCCGGATAAATTCCTGAAAGCCGGTATATCCAGCGCTCTACAAGTCCAAGTAGTACATTAAGACCTGCCGGCTTACCTTCATATACGCGCGCCATGTATATCCCCAGCGGTTTAGCTAACAGAACAACCGTGGTGAGAAAAATTAAGCCCTGAATAACATTATTCCAATTCATGAAAAAATCTCCGGCTTGAGAAGCGCTAAAAACAGGTAAATAAATAGAAGAAGAGAAATTATTCCACCGATCCAATAAATAATTGCCACATCATACCTCCGTTTATACTCTGTCGCAGAGAGTGATAAAAGCTACCGAAAGTACAAAAAGGACCAGAACGATCCCTAAAAATAACAATTCCATTTTCTACTCCTTGAAGATTAACAGCAAAAAATCTCTCGGTGATTATTGCTCCATAAGCAAAAGAAACCATACGAAGTTTAAATTACGAATTTATCTTATAGGTGGTGTAAGAAGAAGCCAAGTCAATAATTCGTCAAAATTTTGAGTTTAGGGAAACATGGTACTGCTAGGGATTGGGTATAAGCGGAATGGACATCCTGATGTTCAACCCAAATATTTCCTTTCAAGTCCATCCTGTCAGATTAACCTTGACAAACATCAGGAATGTATGTATCTTCTTTGTAGATACTAAGAAAGGAGGTGTTTAGATGAAAACTCGTATACAAAAATGGGGAAACAGCCTTGCATTGCGCATTCCAAAATCGTTTGCTCATGAGGCAGGGCTGGAACAGGATTCACCGGTTGAAGTGTCGCTGGAAGACGGAAAGGTTGTTATCATGGCCGTTCCTCAATCCAAGTTGACCCTCAGACGACTCCTTGCGCAAGTTACCAAAGACAATCGACATGCTGAATTTGATACAGGACATGTCATAGGTAGCGAAATATGGTAAAAAAGGGTTACGTCCCGCAACGCGGCGATGTCGTATGGATTACCTTGAATCCGCAATCAGGTCATGAACAGGCAGGACGTCGTCCGGCGGTGGTGCTTTCACCGGCGATATATAATGAAAAGGTTGAACTTGCCATTTTCTGTCCTGTTACAAATCAAATCAAGGGTTATCCCTTTGAAGTGATCATGCCTGATGGCTTGCCTGTGAGCGGAGTAATTTTGGCTGATCAGATTAAGAGTTTAGACTGGCGCATCCGGGATGCAGAATGGATATGTACTTTACCACCTCGGGTGGTGTCGGAGGTATTGCAGAAACTTGGTACATTGCTATCATGGTAAAGGCGTGTGATAAAAATAATTCTTCGTAGAGGATTATTTTTGCCTGACATGAATTCTCTCACAGGTAACCCAAGAAGCATCTGTCGTTTTAGCGTTGTGAAGTATATTCAATAATCAAGGTCTGACGTCTTCGTTTCCTTTCACCTCACTATCTTGGGATTCGGGATTATAATACCAACCTTATCCTGTCGAATTTATTGTAATAAATCATTTGTCATTTTAAAAGATTTTTGCTATCGTTGAAACAACAGCAGACTTGATAATCATATAAAATGCTTATTTGCAACTTGACTCCAAAATGTAAAATAAAGGCATCGTGAGCGAGTTGGGTAAGGAAAACACATTTTGGTTTATCCTTCCACTAAAAAGATATTTCGCACAAAATCTATTAAATAGTAGGAGAAAAACTATGTTGGAGTTTTTTCAGAAGCTCTTTGCCCAGGATTTTATGCCTCATGGACATTGTCTCTTTTGGAGGCCTGAAGTCTTATGGCTCTTCATTATCTCCGACAGTATTATTACCATATCATACTATTCTATTCCTATTGCACTATTTCACTTCGTACGGAAGCGGGAAGACCTGGAGTTCAAGTGGATATTTGTCATGTTTGGTTTATTCATTTTCTCATGTGGTAGTACACACCTTTTGAATGTCTGGACCCTATGGAGTCCTGCTTATAGGTTTGAAGGTGTCGTAAAGTTTTTTACCGCAATGGCGTCCGCATTTACCGCTATAGCCATCTGGCCTCTTATTCCCAAGGCTATTGCACTACCGAGCCCTTCCCAACTAAGAAATGCAAACCTCGAAATGACGCGAGAAATGAATGAACGAAAGCAAGTGGAGAAGGAATTGCGCACGTCTTTCAAAAACCTTGAAGCTGCTGAGCTCTTACAGGCACAGGCCAATAGAGCCAAAACTCAATTTCTCTCGACTATGAGTCACGAATTTCGTACCCCACTCAACGTCATCATTGGCTATACCGATCTGTTAAATGAGCAATTAACTGGAAAGCTCAGTGAAAAGCACTTAAAATACACTAGAGAAATCAGCCGTAGTGCAGAACTCCTGTTGTCTCTTATCAACGATTTACTTGATATGTCCAAGATAGACGCGGGAGCAATGGAACTTGAAATAGAGGATGTTTCTATCGATGAATTAATTGATGGCATGGTATCCATGATGAGTCGCCAGTTTGTGAAAAAAAAGATAACTGTAAAAACGTTAATTGAACCGAATCTGCCGGTTGTAACGGCTGATTTTAGGAAGTGTAAGCAGATACTTATGAACCTGCTTTCAAATGCACTCAAGTTTACACCAAATAATGGGCGAGTTGAGATATGTGCTATTAGTGGCGGAGACTCCGGAGTTCGGATTGAAGTCAGGGATAATGGAATTGGAATCGCAGAAGACAAGATTGATAAGATTTTTTCCGAATTCTATCAAGCCGAGAATGTAATCGATGAACAGCTTGGTGGTACAGGAATTGGGCTAGCCCTGACACGTCGACTTGTGGAACTACACAGTGGGAAAATCGGTGTTGAGAGCAAATTAGGGCAAGGAAGTACCTTTTGGTTTACTTTACCGATGAAAAATTTGTCGCGAAAAGAACCTTCAGAACAGAAAGAGAGCGAGGAGGTTTTAAAAGAAGAGGGTATCCTTCCTAAAGGACATCGTATACTAATAGCAGAGGATAACGAGCACAATTTGGAGATGGTCATCGAAATGCTGGATGACCATAACCACCAGGTAGTAACTGCCAGAAACGGACAGGAGGCGATTGAGATGGCTAAGCAGCATAAACCCGAATTGATTTTGATGGATATTCGGATGCCGGTGATGGATGGCCTGGAGGCAACTAAAAGGCTTCGAGCAATACCAGAATTTGCTAATATTCCCATTATCGCCATGACTGCCAGTGCAGGCGCCGAAGCCGAAAAAACTCATATAGCTATGGGTTGCACCGCTCACTTGGCAAAACCTATCCATGTAAAGCAATTGTATGCAGTTCTTAAAAAGTATTTAAGCGTTGAAAACTAGCAGAGGGAAATTTCATGACGAATCCGGCAAGAATTCTTATCGTTGAGGATAAAGAGTCTAGCCGCAATATGCTGAACGAGAGGGTTAATGCACTTGGACATATTTCTATCCTTGCGGAAAATGGACTGTCTGCATTGGCTAAAATCAGAGAACAGCCTCCAGATCTCATCCTGCTTGATATAATGATGCCAGAAATGGATGGATACGAGGTTTTGTGTCATTTGAAAGACAGCGCTTCTTGGAGTCACATTCCTGTTATCATGATCTCAGCCATCGATGATATGAAAAGTATCATACGGTGTATTGAAAAAGGCGCTGACGACTACTTAACAAAACCTTTTAATCCCGTATTGCTCAAGGCGAGAATTGGCTCTTGTTTGATGAAAAAGCGCCTGCATGATCAGGAAGAACAGTATCGCCATCTGCTGGAAAAAAAAATACAGGAAAAAACCAGTGATCTTCAAAGAACAAATATTGCACTAGAAAAGGCCAACAGATTGAAATCTGAATTCTTGGCAACAATGTCGCATGAACTTCGTACTCCGCTAAATGCAATTATTGGATTTGCAGAGGTCTTAAGGGATGAATTGGTTGGGCTTATAAATGATGAGCAAAAAGAATATGTAGCCGATATTCAAAGTAGCGGAAAACATTTACTCAGCATAATTAACAACGTGTTAGACATTTCCAAGATTGAAGCAGGAAAACTAGAGCTAAAGTACGAAGAAATTTGTGTGAAAGAAGCAATAGATGAAGTATTAAATACGGTGTCAGAAATTGCAAACAAAAAAAATATTTCAATAAAGAATACTATCCAGTTCGATATACCTACTCTAGTTGCAGATCAATTGAAATTAAAACAAATACTGTTTAATCTTTTATCTAATGCAATAAAATTTAACCATGAAAATGGTTTTGTGTATATAGATACAACATTGAAAGATCACTATATACAATTTGCTATTGCAGATACAGGAATTGGTATAAAACAAGAAGATAGAGAAAAAATATTTGAAGCATTTCGCCAAGTGGATTCTTCATTAGCACGGAATTATGAAGGGATTGGCCTTGGTTTAGCGCTTACAAAACGTTTAGTTGAATTACATGGTGGTGACATTTGGGTGGAGAGCTTTTATGGAAAAGGAAGTACTTTTACATTTATACTACCTCTACATCCTCCGAATCACAAGGAAATGGATTTACACTCTGAAAGGGCGTCGAATGCTAATGTCAGAAGTTGCTAATTATCCCATTATTGCCATAATTGCCAGTACAGGCATCAAAGCCTAAAAAATTCATATTACTACGGAGGGAAATTTCATGACGAATCCGGCAAGAATTCTTATCGTTGAGGATAAAGAGTCTAGCCGCAATATGCTGAACGAGAGGGTTAATGCACTTGGACATATTTCTATCCTTGCGGAAAATGGACTGTCTGCATTGGCTAAAATCAGAGAACAGCCTCCAGATCTCATCCTGCTTGATATAATGATGCCAGAAATGGATGGATACGAGGTTTTGTGTCATTTGAAAGACAGCGCTTCTTGGAGTCACATTCCTGTTATCATGATCTCAGCCATCGATGATATGAAAAGTATCATACGGTGTATTGAAAAAGGCGCTGACGACTACTTAACAAAACCTTTTAATCCCGTATTGCTCAAGGCGAGAATCGGCTCTTGTTTGATGAAAAAGCACCTGCATGATCAGGAAGAGCAGTATCGCAAGCGGCTTGAAGACTATAACTTGGACTTGGAACGTCGCATAAAAAAGGCGGCTCATGTTGGTACTCAATATCTTCGCAACTATGCCACTGACCTCCCTCGAAACTGGGCGGGCATATTCGTAATCATATTGGGAGTGGTGTATATCCTATCTTTTTTTTCATATTTTGTCATAGGACTATTTCTACCCGAGGATTATGTAATGAAATTTCTCCACAAGTTACATAAGGCAGCAATTATTTCTTATGTTCCCTTAGCATTTATAGTGGAAGGTTGCTATATAGTCAGGGGACTTGGAGAGAACAAAAAACATTCTGAGTTAATTATTCATGTGTTGGTTAGTTTGTGCCTGTTTTCTATCCTAATTCTTGGAAATCATTTGGCTTTTAAGTGGTTGCTATCACATATATAAGAATATATGCAGGGTCTCAGGGTTATCAAATCTTTTAAAATGACAAATCTGCTTCAACTCTTTTGATAATCTGAGAAAGATGCTTGTCGCTTTTCAGTTTTTCCCGTAATCGTTTTCTCCCCACGCTCACGGGACTATAGTCTGCCCCCATCATTTCTTCCTCTCAGACTTGTTGGGCATATCATGTTTAAATTTATGAAGGCGCCAACGACTCATCCATTCAGAGAGATCTGATTGTCTTTAATTCTTTTGCCTCATGAAGTTTCGCTTTATATATATCCCATCTAAGCTGCAGATTCATCCAAAAATCTTCTGAAACCCTAAAGAATTTAGCAAGCCGTAAAGCTGTACTAGGTGTCACACCACGGCGTTTGTTGATAATTTCATTAATCCTCTGGTATGGAACATGAATTTCCTTCGCCAATTCCCGTTGGGTGATATTCATAGGGATTAAAAATTCTTCGATGAGCATCTCTCCAGGATGGGTTGGCTCTCTCTGTGTTGGTATGCGAACCACATTTACCGTTGAAAATATCTTCCGTTCCCTTGTCTTTAAATGACTGAATCACGTATTCATAGTAGCATGGAACTCATGCTACTGCCTGATTGCATAAATTATTGATAGTATTTTTCATCTGAAATCCGTGTATTTTCAATATATTCAGGGTAATAATAAATATAATGTATTATTGCAATTAGACACTACTATCAATAATAAATTATTTACGCCGGATAGTTTGCAGGTATTTTTGCCTGATTTCCTCCTAAGAACTGTACGTGATATTTTCCCTTCATACAGCTCAAGCATTTCAACGGGGAGGCAAAGAAATCCCCCTTTATTGTTTACAAATCTGCTTCAACTCTTTTGATAATCTGAGAAAGATGCTTGTCGTTTTTCAGTTTTTCTCGTAATTGTTTTCTCCCCACGCTCACGGTACAATAGTCTACCCCCATCATTTCTCCTCTCTCAATTCAAAACACAGGTTCACGACCGTTCAGGATTAACCAAAGATTTCGGTAATCTTGGCCTGACATCTTCTTGGACTTAGCAGCTGTGTTCCATACCTGAAGTTCGGCATCTTTAAGCCAATGTCTTGCCTTTCCGATTCGTGTTACTTCAGTGTAATCCACAGGAGTCTCTGCTTTGTATGCTTCACCTATTGGTACGCAGATTGAACGCGGGACACTTAAGGAACGCATAAGCACACCCTCAACCGAATTGCAACCATAGTAGATCATCGCAGGCAATGTGCGGAAGGCTTCCTGTTGTTCTGATGATAACGACTCTATATCTACACCAGACAAACTCTGAATAGCTCCAAGACCCCAAGATGCATTCTGAGCCAATTTCTGGAAAATAAGTCTGCAACACTCGGTAATCTTTTTTTCATCGTTTGACTCGGTCGGGAAATGCTTTAACGCTATCTCCTTTAACGATTTGCCGCCTACCCACATGCTAATGATTTCCGCAATGGTACCTGGTTCCCCAGGACCTCGCCCTTCGATATTGAGCTCGCCAACTTCGAGCATTTTACCGACCACATTTTTTAGGCCTTCGCCGCCTATACGGAATAACTGACTCGGACTCCATTCAGACGGCGATAGTTGAATCTCCTTTCTTTTCATTAGGAGGTCAACTACGGTTTCCGGCGAAAACCCCGTGGTGTCCACAAGCGAAGCGACACCAGCAGGAAGGTTCTTCAGTTGATCCGCATAAGCTCTGGTAGACTCCAGTAATTGCTCAGCGACCTCAGGCTGATTTGTTAGCAGACGGCGATAGGCATAGGTGCGCTTAAGCAACATCTCAGTATCCGCAATGAACCGAGAATGGTCGTTGATTAATCGATACGTGTGTGAAAGGAATTGAACGAAACTCGACCATTTCAGGTCATTCTTAACCAGCTTTTTTAAATCCAACTCCCAACCCTTTTCCATCGTATCGGCAATCATTTCTTCCAAAGCCGAGGCCAGGTGTTGAACGTTCTGATCGACAAATACCTCAATATCCTTATCTTGTGTGGTTGTTGAAGCGAACAATACCAGCCCAAGTGTGTCTTGGAATAAACGGCCTGCACGACCGGCAATATTCCAAAACTCGTCAGGTCGAAGAGGCTCTTTAATATATCCGCTTCCAACTTTCTTAGACTTATGATGTGTAGCTAAAACAACACTCGATATCGGGAAATTAACACCCTGTGCCGGTGTTGAAGTTGCCACTAAAGTCTTCAATTCGCCTTTCTCGATAAGCCATTCGAGCAAGTAACGAGTGTCGGGCGAAATGCCCGCATGATGCACTCCGATTCCTTTTTCGAGAAAACCGGCAAGTGGGAAATCTTCCCCATATTCGTCTTCAACATGTCGCCGCACTAATTCCAGATTTTGGGATCGTTGACTCAGTGATGGCTGCTGTTCGGCAATGTACTGGGCAATATCCCATGTGTCAGCGGGTGAGAAAGCAAGAACAACAGAGCAATCCCGAACTGATAATACTCGGGCAATTTCAGCGGCAACTTTTTTCTTGGAAGTCTTAGTCTGGCTGATAGGAATACTTCGCTCCTTATTCGGCTCCAATACCGCTTCATCTTCAAAGTGAATGCTTGGTCTGTTGGTATGTAAAGCGCGAAGCTTTATGCCCCATGTCTTTCCTTTTCCTTCTATGTAAGTGAGCCCGATTAGGCGATCATTAGGCTGCCAATCGACTGAAAAGCTCGGCTTAATGCTCTTAGACCGTTCATCATCCAACCATTTAGCAAGCTCCTCAGAGTTTGGCACAAACGGAGTAAGCAGAAGGAAATGAGTATCAGGCGACTCTCGGTTGATCGTGGCCAGAAGCAATTCTGATTTCAAGCCACGCTCGCCATCCCCCAAATTGTGAGCCTCGTCAAGAATTACTAAGCCGAGCGTCCGTTGCTTTAAATCAATTCGTTGGCTGCGAATCAGAAGGTCTAATTTTTCTGGGGTAGTTACTAATACGTCGAACGCATCCTTGCCCTTAAGCAGTTCATCCTCGAACACATCTATCTCTATAGCTGGCGATGCAAGTTCGACTTTTAAATCCAGCGATCCTAAATCGCGGCGCAAGCGGGCAGTTACTTGGTTCACCAGTGCCCGCGTAGGTACCAGGTAAGCAATCCACGAATCTGCAACGTTGACCTTGGTCTGGATGATTCGAAACTCGGCCAGTAACGTCTTCCCACCAGAAGTGGGCATCTCGACCACCAAGGCACGATTACCGATGCTCATCAGTTCCTGTATGGCATCTCGTTGGGGTGGCAACAAATCGAACATCGGCTGCGTTCTATCTCGGCTGGCCAGCGACTTTTTGAACACAGTCATTTTATCGTTATATGCCGCCAGTTGGTGCCAGATGGTCGTACGAATCATCATCCTGGATGCTGCCCCAATCCATCGCAGTAGCAGTGCCAATTCTATAATCCCGGCAGAATCAGTTGCACGTATTGCCCGACTTACATGGAACTCCACTTCGTCCGTCGCAGTCGCTGGTTCGCCAGTCCCCACGTAAAGACCCAACACCTCAATAGACTTAGCCAAATGGTAGAAGGCCACTAATTCCAATGCCGCAGTCTGGCGAACGCCGTTTTCTTTATCGAGGTAACCAGACTCGAAATCTTTCTGCTGTTCTCGCAGATTCTTGATCGCAGTGGCTACCTCCTCCAAGTCAGTCCATTTCTGCTTCCGTACCACTCGCAGAAATGCATCCGCGGTCGTGTAGAACAACCGCTGCCCCCAATTCTTGGATTGAGGGTGCGGAATAACCCACGGATGCTCACGGAAATGACGACGGATGTCTGCGGAGCGGTCACCTAATACTGCCACGCAGGAAAGCAGCAAGTTTGACTTCAAGGTATCATCTGCATTCTCTGGCTTAGGAAGTGATCGGCGCAAATCGAAGGCAAGTGAACAGAATTGACGAAACTCCTGTCCCTCCTTCGAAAGAAAATCGCGGCGCCAATCTTGCATCAAGTCAAGCGCCCTCAATTCTACAATCTGAAGGGCCTGTTGCACTTGGGATAGCTCAGATGGCGTCAGCTTAGCTATTGCCAAACTATCACCTTCGGCAATCTGGGCTAATACTGTCTTAGCCAGCCAGACTCGTGCAGTCTCAGCCTGCTTTTTTATGGCATCAATCCCGCCGAATTTTTGCAGGATAAAATCTGATGGGTGTGTACTCAATTTCTTGACCCCGATCCGTAAACCAATTCAACCCATTCAGACTTATTGAATGGCAGATAAAACGCCAGTAGCATCACGTCATATGCGCTTGTCAAAGCGGCCAGCTCATTTTGTACCTGTGACAAGTCATCGGTGTTTGGCGTGGTTCCACCCCGCACCAGCACACCACAGATGCACGCTTTATCCGCGGCGTATCGCTTGATAGCCTCATCAAAAATGGGTTTCCACCTCGCTGAATCCCGTGCACGGACAAGCAGCCATTCTATTAACTGCTGCCGGTGCATGTCGGAAAACAAAAGACGTTTCATCTGGCTGCATAAGGAGTCGTCGCCACAGTTGGCGATCTGAGGTGGAGACTTTGCCTCTGAGGACGCCTTCACTTCACCAAACAAAAACCGAGGACTGTCCTTCCGATGAAAACCGGGCATATCTGGTCCTGGCAGACTGGCTTTTGGCGTTCGCTTGTCCCAAGAGGTCGGCCACGGGAAGGAAGCCTCAAATCGATCCTCCAACATCACTGCGGCAAATGCCTCTCCAACCTCCCAATCCTTAGCCATGGGTGGGTTCTGAACTCGAAATTGCAAGGCTGATGTACAAATCCCGTGTCGGCCATCTCGACAAGATATTCCTGAAGCAGTTCTGAGGTGTCCGACTCCCGAATCTTCGCCTTCACACGATTGGCTAAGTACTTCTTGCACTCGGATTCATTCTCGAATGCCCAGCCGACCAAAGTCGTCTTGCCTTTAGTCGAGTTATATTCCTCTTTCAATATATCATC
Source organism: Candidatus Brocadia sp. (assembly GCA_021646415.1). Lineage (NCBI taxonomy): Bacteria > Pseudomonadati > Planctomycetota > Candidatus Brocadiia > Candidatus Brocadiales > Candidatus Brocadiaceae > Candidatus Brocadia > Candidatus Brocadia sp. The sequence goes on along the minus strand of SOEU01000006.1, from coordinate 101,406 downwards.
CACTGCGATTTCTTGGACCTCTCATCCCCGCCTCGTCAATGTCTGGTCGTACCACATGGGGTATTGTTAGGGTCAAATACTTTAAAATGACAAATAATTTCAAATGACGTGTATTAGTTTACTTTAGAAAATTCCTTTACTTCCTGCTCCAGCCAATCGCTCAGTTTATCGGTAGCAACGTCTAAATCATATTTTAACTGCAAGCCAAAAATCAGGCTAAACGAAAAGTGTCAGACAAAGTGTCAGGGTCAAACCTTCATTATTCAACAACGAATTGCTCCTTCAACACCTCAGCGCGAGAATTCTAGAAAGACTGAAAGTGCATTTTAAAAGTTACCATCTTATCACTTAGGTTTTTATTCTGATTAGTTCGGGGTTAATTCTTACTGCCCACTCAATCTCCCGATATCTTCGAGCAAATTACCCAAGTCCTCTTCAATAATTCCTTACACTATTCTGTCGTCAATGGTATCGTAACCATGTGCGAGAATGTTCCTAAAAGATACAATGTTGCGATAATCTCTTATCTTAGCAAGTACGGCAGCATCTTCATTTTTGATTCTGTTCAGCGCTTCTCCAATAATCTCAAACTTTCTCTCAACACCACTCCGAAGTAATTCGTCCTGTTCGTAATCTTCAAACTTCTTCCCGTGCACAAATTGGAAAATAGCTAAAGATGCTTCTTTGATGTCAAAGAGATACTTTAGGATTTCATCCCTCATAGATGGTAATCTTTTCCTTTAATACATGGCGGCGAAAATAGGGATTCCTTAGCCCATTGATTGTAAGCAGATCAACTTCACAATGCAAAGTATCCTCAAGCCGATGAAGCAGTCCAAAGTACCTTTTTGTAAGATTCAAAGTGGGGTTCTCAAATTCAACGAGCAAATCTACATCGCTCCCCGCGGTCACTTCTCCACGCACAAGTGATCCAAAGATATCCAATTTTTTAACATTAAACTCCATACAAGCTGGAACTGCAACCTTCTTAATCTCTTCTAACGTCATCAGTTTGTCCTATCGCATAAATTCGCGAAAATCGAGCAAATCAAATAGACCTTATAACGTGTGTTAGGTTTCAAATCAACCGTCCCTTCAGGTCGTAATACCTTTCCATCAAAGATAACATGCGATGTTTTAGACATTGTATTTCTCCAATTATTGATAATGTCTCCTTATGCGGGGCATTGACAATATTATAAAACTTTAATGTGCACTTTTCCTACTTATTAATCCACCAACCCGATATAACAAGTCCATAGCTATTTGCCTTATTATACCTCGTTCATTTTTTATTTCATCAAAACTTTTATCCGTCTCTTTGCAGAGTGCATCAATGATTTACTCTTTTGTGGTATATTTTTTTAACCGCTGTACCGCTGAAATCTCACGTGATTTCACTGGTAAAAATTTGTCTCTTACCCAGTTGATAAACGTATCACTCCCCCAGTATGCTTCCTCCAATAACTTTTTCTTTTATATCAATAGCAGATGGAAATGATTATCCATGAGGACGTAACAATACAGGATGATATGATATGTTTTCAGCCTCATTCAGCAACTCAAGGAAAATGTTCTTATCATGGTTATCCCTGAATATTGCCTTCCGCTCGTTACTCCGGCAGGTTACATGGTATATGACCCCTTTCCTGCCCCTTTTTTCTTGCTATCGGTTTGCCGCCTCTTCCAACAATAACGTTCTGATGTCATTCAACAGAAGCGTCGGATGCAAAAAGCTCAGACTATAAATATTGCGAATCTTGCGTTTACGATCGATTAAAAAGACCTTGAGGACATGCATAAACGCCCCTGTTATCTTGCCGGCGGCATCACGCTCCCGAACGATATACTGACCATAGCCGTCTAATATCGGTTGCAATTCAGTGTGCGAAGAGGTGGTGAGAAACACCCATCCGGATGTATCACACTCCATTTCCTGCGCATAGCGGTGCATAACTTCGGGCGTGTCGTGGTCAGGATCGAAACTTAAAGTAATGAGACGCACCTTGTCTGAAAACACTGGATCTTGTTTGAGTTCGGTCGTTACCTGCTGCAACACATATGTCGCAATGTGACAAATATCGCTACAGGTAGTATAGATAAAACTCAATATCACGAGCTTATCATCCATGTAATCAAACAGGTGCTGCCGATTCCCTTTGGTGTCAAGCACAATCCCGTCGACAGCCCGTTTGATGGGGGGGAGTTCATAACTGCCGGGTGCAGGTGGCGTGTAGCCCAGTCCATTGTCTTTTGCAAATGAAGGTGCTCCCAGCAAAAGCCCCCATAAAATAATAATTACCGGTACCTGGCGCTTAAGGCACATTACTTGCTTCCGCATGGTCAGTTCTCTTGCTGGCGTCCTTGGGCTGCTGATGCCGCCTTTGGTGGTTCAATGTCGTATAGCGCATAAGCGCCCAATCGCATAATATGAGGCCGTCCCAGCTTTTGCTGGTAGAAGTCAACAGTGAACTTTTCTATGAGTTCCTTTCCATTCCAGTCGTATGCCTTAAGGAACTGCTGGTCTGCCTTGCCTTTTTTATCCCATTTCGACAACAGTGAAGAGGTAAAATAAAGCCGCTTGCCGTCCCAGCTTTGCGAAATCATATTCAATTGAGAACCGATAACTTTCTCATAAACCTGTTTTGGATGAAAAGGGTCACTTACATCGAACAGGCGTACTTTGCCATCCATAAAAGAGGCAACCCATAGATACCGGCCATCAGCGCTTATGCTAATGTCCACAGGCAGTGGTGGATTTGAAGGGTCGCCAATATCGGCTACGGACTTTGCCTGCCACTCATTCTTGTCATCTGCGTAAATAAGCCAAATCTTTGCAGTAAGTGCGGTGCTGGTAAAGGCATAATCCTGAAATGGCCCCCAGGCAAAACGGATCTCCAGCGGTGCGCCAGGAACATACAAGACTTTTTTCGGTTTGCGTGCGTGAAAATCCCACACCACCATAGTCTGACCGAAGCGCTTCATCGCATCGGGGTCTTGTGTTACCTTTTCAAATTCCGTCATGTAGTTCGACCAGCCTGTAAATGAAGATGTCAGCATCACATTACGGCGCGGCAAAACCCGCACATCATAGCCATATCCATCCGCAAGCTTCTCGATGATTGCTCCACGCGTATTATCGATAGTCGGTAACCAATGTGTAGTAATGTAATCACCCTCATTGCTGTATTCCACCAAACCCGTCCTGCCACCAAGATCCGTGTCGTTGGAGAGACCAGTGATTAGCATGCGTCCTGGAAGGGCGTAAAACGTGTGCGGACCCACTACACCACCGGACCGTTTCACGAAATCGTTTATGGTTTTAACAAGACGTGGTTTTGCAGGGTCTGAATACATATCGAAGATGAATATTTGACTGGTGTCAAGCCCCCCCGCCCAGAAGTAGCGACGATCGTCGGTAAAATCACCGTGATGGGCTTCGTTACGGCCACTTACAGATACGACATGAATTACCATGCCGTAAGCCTTCGAATCGGGACGTACGTCTATGGTAACAAGCTTGTCTGAACTGTCTCCCAATCCCTCGGCGCCCAATGTCCAAACGTAAACAAAGTCCTCTTGTCCAGTAATCTTGGCCATGTAGGGTGACAAGCAAGTTTCATCCGCATTTGTGGTGTATGTAAATAAAAAAGGCAGGATCATTGTGATCAGAAATGTCAATTTTTTTATACACATGGCCCCCTCCTTAGATAAGTGCATAAAGGAAACTAATACAATTACGTTTCATTGAAAAATGAAGCTCCGCAATTTTTAAAATTGGTGCTGGTTTAAAAATCAAAATTTTTTATACATGCAATACTTCAAAATATTTTAACATTTTCGGTAAATCCATATAGTTTATGCAATACTTTTTACAGGGATTGCCAACTAATCTCCATTAACTTTTTAAGCGCGCCTTTTGCATTACCAGAATCGATGGATTGTGCGGCGATTTGTAGCCCTTCCTGAAAATCTTCTGCCAGTCCTCCGGCAATGATTGCAGCCGCGGCATTGATAAGCACCACATCTCTCTTTGGACTGTGAATACCATCCAATACTTCTCTGATTGCCATAGCACTTTCGTCGGGGGTATTTACGGTCAGGTCAGAAAGTTTTGACTTTTTTATACCAAAGTCTCCCGGATCAAAATAATAACTTTTTATCTCATTCCCAGTGAGCTCACAAACCTTGGTTTTGTCTGATATGGTGATTTCATCCAGACCGTCCAATCCATGCACAACAAATGCATGTTGATCCCCCAGCATTTTCAATGCCTCTGTCATAATGAGTGTCATATGTTCACTATATACACCAAGGATCCGGTGGGTGGCTCCGGCAGGATTAGCTAAAGGGCCAATGATGTTGAATATGGTACGAATTCCAATTTCTTTTCGGGGACCGACAGCGTATTTCATTGCCTGATGTAAGAGAGGAGCGTAAAGGAATCCAATATTGGCCACCTCAATGCATTTTTCCACAACCTTAACATCTGCTTCAATATTAACGCCTAACCGTTTCAGTGCATCTGCACTCCCGCATTGGCCGGAAGATGCTTTGTTGCCGTGCTTGGCGACTTTCAGACCGGCACCTGCAACAACAAAGGCGGCTGCCGTTGAGATATTGAATGTGTTTTTAGCGTCTCCCCCTGTTCCGCAGGTATCGACTACAGTATTGTCACCAACTTTTATCTTGACGACCTTTTTTCGCATGGCAATGGTGCATCCGGTAATTTCTTCAACAGTTTCACCCTTCATGCGCAAGGCGGTGATAAAAGAGGCAATCTGTGCATCAGTGGCATTCCCTTCCATTATTTGTGTCATTGTAGTCAGACTTTCTTCAGTACTGAGATTTTGTTTATTTACTAACTTGGATATGGCTTCTTTTATAGGCATAGGTATATTAAATGAGAGTTTTTCCTTGACGTAGAACGAGATATAAATTACAATGATTTTTTGAAATTTTGAAGGATAATAATACAAGAGAACATTTTACAGAAAGGATTCGTGATTTATTTATGGCGAAAATACAAATAACATCAGACGAAAATATACGAGAAGCATTGAGAAGATTTAAGAAAATGTGCGATAAAGAAGGTATCATTAATCAATCGAAGCGTATAGCCTATTTCGAAAAACCTTCGGAAAGAAGACGCCGTGAGGAAAGCCGAAGGATTAAAAATATTAAAAGGGCACAAAAATTAGGCATTTCCGGTCTGACAAGTCCTGTACGTAATCAAAAGAATACTTATTCTAAATATTCATCATTTTAGGTATTGTCTTTCCACGGCAACTTTCGCGCATCGCCCCACAAGAGTTCTAAATCATAAAAATGACGCATGTCTCTGTCAAAAAGATGCACGACCACATCACCATAGTCCATGAGTATCCATCGGGCTTCCGAGTACCCCTCGATACCTACCCAATGGATACCATAGCTATGTAGCCTCGTCTCTATTTCATTAGCAATGCTCTGTAATTGCCGCTTATTGAAGCCGCTGCAAATAACAAAGAAATCTGTAACAAAAGTTAACCCTTGAACATCAAAGATCAAAATATCTTCAGCTTTCTTGCTGTCGGCAATTCTTGCGCACAGGATTGCAATCTCTTTCGGATCTAACGTTTCTGTTCCCTCCTGAAAGCCTACCGTCGTTGTTGTGTTCCGAAATTTTCTCCAAAATCTGCCTCATATTGTACAGATGGCTTGACTTCCGACAGACTGCTTCCGCAATAATAACAAAATCTCGCGTATCGTGGGTTCACATCCAGACAATTTTCACACCTATGGTACAAAAGCGTGCCGCACAGGATGCAGAAATTTGCACCTTTTACATGATTGTCGTATTGACAATTTGTATTAGGACATACCCTGTCATCCCTTTCAGTAATCATATTACCGGACATAACTGCCTCCCATGTTTAAGGGTATTTTCAAACCGTAACCACAGCCCTGCAGGTAGGGGCGAACGGCCGTTCGCCCCTACAATTCCACTGCATCCTCTGTGGCTTGTCTTTTCCTCTTACTAATTAGTGAAGGTGCAAAAGGGCACCTATCTTGGGTGAAAATTTAATGATAATGCCAGCAAAGACAACCGATACAATTGACATAAGTTTTAACAGGATATTCAAAGAAGGGCCGGATGTATCTTTGAACGGGTCGCCTACTGTATCTCCAACGACAGCCGCTTTGTGTGCAGGTGAACCCTTTCCACCTAATACGCCACTTTCGATATACTTTTTTGCATTATCCCAGGCTCCGCCTGCGTTTGCCATAAAGACTGCCAGCAAGAAACCTACCGTCAAACTTCCCGCCAAAAGTCCTACTACACCGGGTACGCCCAATACCAAACCAGAAACAATAGGTACCAGCAAGGCTAGGAGAGAAGGGACGAACATTTCCCGTTGCGCTCCCTTGGTGCTGATTGCCACACAGGCAGCATAATCGGGTTTTCCCGTTCCTTCCATAATCCCTGCGATTTCTCTGAATTGCCTTCTGACTTCTTCCACCATACTACCTGCAGCGCGTCCTACAGCCTTCATCGTCATAGCACTGAAAATAAACGCTGACAGACCCCCTACGAACAGGCCTATGAGCACCTTTGGGTTGATTAAGGTAATATCCAGTGAGTGCATGAGATCAGATAATTTTGCATTGGCCAGATTAATAGAAGTCCCTGCAACCTGGATAGTATGTACTCCTGCACGTTCCAATCCTACCTTTATTTGTTCGACAAATGAGGCAATCAGCGCCATGGCAGTTAATGCAGCAGAACCAATGGCGAAGCCCTTTCCTGTCGCTGCCGTTGTATTTCCCAATGCATCGAGTGCATCTGTTCTTTCCCTGACGAAGGGCTCAAGGCCGCTCATTTCCGCATTACCACCGGCATTGTCCGCAATGGGCCCATAGGCGTCCGTTGCCAGTGTTAACCCCAATGTGGAAAGCATACCGACTGCCGCAATGGCAATTCCGTAAAGACCGAGTGAAATATTTGAAAAACCACCTGCAAAGGCATAACTTAATAAGATCGCTGCAGAAATAGTAATGACGGGTATAATTGTAGACATCATGCCCGTGGCAATACCATCAATAATCACCGTTGCGGGACCTGTCTTTGCATGTCCGGCAATACCCTTTGTTGGTGAATAATTGGAAGAGGTATAGTATTCTGTACCCTTACCGATAATAACACCCGCTATCAATCCTGTTACAATCGAACCCCAGATGCCAAAATTTTGAGGCAGCATGAACTTGATAACCACGGCTGAGGTGATCAAGATTAGTATCGAACTAAGATTGATTCCCTTTCCCAATGCCTTCAGGAGCTCTTTCTGCGATGCCTCTTCCTTTGTTTTAACGGCATAGATACCGATAATGGAAAGTATGATACCTATCCCTGCTAGGATCATAGGCACCACCATTCCGGCAATACCAAGACCGGCAGTTACACCCAGAGCCGCGCAGGCAAGCATGGAATTATAATACGATTCGTACAGATCTGCGCCCATACCCGCAACGTCACCGACGTTATCTCCGACGTTATCAGCAATGGTAGCAGGGTTCCTTGGATCGTCTTCGGGAATACCTGCCTCCACTTTACCCACCAAATCAGCTCCCACGTCGGCAGCCTTTGTGAATATCCCACCGCCTACCCTTGCAAACAAGGCCTGAGAGCTGGCACCGATGCCAAAACACGGCAGCATCATTGCCATATCGAGCAACGAGATATTTGTGAATTTACGGAACACAAAGAACCACAAGGAAACATCGAGCAGTCCCATACCAACCACGATCAGTCCCATGACGGCACCGCTTCTGAATGCGACTTGCAACCCTTGATTCAAGGATTTCCTCGCACCTTCTGCCGTCCTTGAACTGGCGCTGGTGGCGGTCTTCATTCCCAGGAAGCCGGCAAGGCCGGATAAGAAACCGCTGGAGAGGAATGCAAAAGGAACTACTTTTGACTGGGCATGTAACCCGAAAGAGATCAAAAGGAGCACAAGAAAGGCACCGACAAAGAATATACCTACGACCTTGTATTGTTGTTTCAGATAGGCATAAGCGCCTTCTCTGACGTGACCGGCTATCGAGATCATTTTCTCGTTACCCTCAGGCGCCCGCATGACTTCTTTGTAGAATTTCCGTGCATAAAAAAGCGCAAACAACGCGCCAATTGGCGCAATCCACCACAGGTTGGGTATTGTATGCGATGTTTCCTCGGCTACCTTATGTGCCGGAGCCTCCAATTCAAATAAAGGTCTTTCTTTTTGAGTGGGTTCTCCAAGTTCAAACACGGGCTTTTCCTCAGCGCTCTTTACAGTATTCTGCGCGTGAGCGCTGTGGAAAAATAATCCCGATTTTGATATCCCCAGGATCAGGATCGCTAGCATTAAGAGTATCGTTACAATGCTAACACGGTTATTTTTAAAAATAGGTCTACACTTACTCAAAAAACTGTTCATCGACTTAAATTAATCTCCTTTCTGTTTTCCAACTTAGTTTATTTTATGTATCAGTTATATTACAGTAATTTTACTACCAGGTATTTTCCGTTGATAAACTTTGGAAAAATTCCCTTTTCTTTTCAAGCATACTGATAAATTCAGTCACATTGGTCGAAGTATCCTCCGGATGATTTGTACGATAAGTCTCCCATTCATGTATAGCCGATTCCGTATAGTGAAGCGCCCTGTCAAAATTTCCTTCTTTTTCAGCACTCTGTGCCGCATGCCATAACGCGTGACAAATGGTTCTTTCTATAGCTAAAATATTATGCAATTTAGGGTCATTTGTAAGGGACCTCCTTAACCAGTAAATCGATGCCTCGTAATTGTCTTCACCATCTTCTTTCTTCAATTGCTCCCTGTAATAAGAGGCATATTTAAAAATGCGTTGATCAAATAAATGCAGATACATATACCCCAGTTCAAAGAAAAGGTCACCGCTCTTAGGGTTTTTTATAGCCCCCTTCTTCGCAAAGTTTATTCCGGTGTATATCCATTTCCATTTGTTTTGTGGCGCATCCCATTCATGAGCAATATTATATGCCATATTCCATGCCTGAAAAATCCAAACGGCAGGAAAGTTAGGCTGCAATTTAGCTATGAGATTGTTGATCGTTAATAATTCATAATATTTCTTTTCTTCGTGTCGGGCAATGGCCCTTGCCCAGAGAAAATCTACAGCAATTCCCCGAAAACTTCCCAATAAAAGCAGAGGGATACTTTCTGTTGGGTCATAATGAATTGCCTTAGTTGTTGATGTATCACGGAATGAGACAATGCGCATATTGACAAAAAAAATAGCACAAAGCAACACTACTAAAAAAATCTTCCTCTTCCCATACATCGGGTGTTTAAAAAAACTCTCTCTTTTTAAAGATTATGACGGATATAAAGAGGCAGATACTTGCATAAATGGCTGTATATCCTAAAGAATACCCAACGGTTTCTAAAGGGATGTTTATGCCTTTCAGGAGAAATTTCAAACAGTCGAATCTTTTGAAATCCGGTAAAATAAACGAAAGCCATTCCAAAGGCTTTTTCATAAGGTAATCCATATATACGAAAAGGATATTTGGTTTTTTTAACACCGACGGCAAGCCATGGTCATGTACATCCTGGTGTTGCATCAGTAAAGAGAAATCTCTGATAAACTCCAGGATATGCCCGCACAGGAAAACAACCAGGGCAGAAACGATACTCACCGGTGCAGAGAGATAGGTGGATCCCATCACTGCAATAATTATGATCAGCAAAAATTTTAAAAAAGTTATTGAAATGGCCTTTGCATAATTAGATACAAAACCTTTTTGTATGGAGAATACCGTAACGTCATCGTGCCTTACACCGGCATAATCCGTCATATGCACAGGGAAAGCGGTGACTTTTATGGCGCCACCCGCCTGCACAATTTCAGGATCCAGCTTCACTGTTAAAGGTTTATCTACCGTTGCTGATAAAACCTCGGTTTTACATCGGCCAGAAATAGTATTTTCTATCCCCACAACTAGCGGTACCGTGTCAATAAACGTCCCGCTACTTTCGATCTTTAGATTTAACTCTATTTCAAAGGTAGATTTATTTTCAGGTTTTTTGTATAATTCGGGAAAACTCCAAGACGCAATTCCAGTCCTCCCCCCTTCAACCCATAGAATTCCCTCACGGGTATGGTGTGGTTTACCTTCGATGGAAAACTGCGATGCCTTAAACTCTTTCCTCGCCTTTAGTATACCTTTATATTCTTCCGGTAATTCTGACGCGATCCGTAGAATGGATGCCATGTTCAACAGGCTCAAAATTATTATCAAAATGGCGGATAATAAGGCAAAACCGAAGATTTTACCCACAATGATATTTAGTCTCGATATGGGTTTTGATAAAATGCCATAGATCGTCCTGTCTTCTATTTCGTGAGGCAGCGATGTGGCAGAAAGGAAAATCACTCCCAGGATACATAAAAGTATCACTACCTGAAAAAACACTACCAGAGTCATTTTTATCCTGGCATCAGGCTCATCTGTCGTTGGGATAACGGGTAAAACAGTCACGATGAGGATGCCAAGTCCGATCAGTATATGTAGTGTTTTTTTCCGGAGTGCCTCTTGAAAGGTATGACTGGCAATGGTTAGTATCATCATAAATTAAAGAAAAGAACCGTCTATGAACGATGTTGAATGATATTTACAAACAGCTCTTCCAAGGTGGAGGAAGGGTGATTGATCGATAGCACATCGCCATTTTTGCTTTTAATAAAAGCAGCGACCGCTTGGATGTCATTGTCTGAAAGATTTTTCACCATAAATTCTACGACGTCTTTCTGAGACAACAATTCTTTCACGCTACCCATTACCTGCACAATACCCTTGTTGAAGATGGCTATTCGGTCGCAAATATCTTGCACATCAGCCAACAAGTGCGAGCAGAGGACAACGGTCTTTCCCTGCCTTTTAAATTCCAGGATAAGGTCCTTCATCTCTCGGCCGCCGATGGGATCCAGACCACTTGTAGGCTCGTCCAGTATCACCAGCTCAGGGTCGTTGATAATGGCCTGTGCTAGCCCAATTCTCCGTAACATCCCTTTTGAATATTGGTTTAAAGGACGTTTGCGATAGGGATCCAGTCCCACATCGTGGAGCAAATCATCGATCCGTCTTTTTCTTTCTTTTTTTGGAATATCAAAGAGCTTTGCGTAAAAATCCAGAATTTCTTCTGCATTGAGGAATTTATATAAATACGATTCCTCTGGTAAAAAACCTATCTTGCTTTTAATCTTTAAATCGCTTGAAGGATATCCCAGCAACCAGGATTTACCGCAGGTGGGAAAGAGGAGGCCGAGCAATAATTTTACTGTGGTCGTCTTACCTGAGCCATTAGGTCCAAGTAATCCAAATATCTCTCCCCGCTCAATAGTTAGATTAAGATTTGTTAAGGCTGAGGTACTTTTCCGTCTCCAGAAATCCTTGTAGACCTTAGTAAGTCCTTCTGTTCTAACTGCGAAACTATCCAAAATATTGTTAATCTTCCCACCTTAATAAAATACGTATATTTATTAAAAGTATGGAATAAATGGTTACCAATGTAATCAAAATTATTGAATAAGTCAAACAATATTTGGGGATTAAAGCAAACCTTGCCAAGGTGGAGGTTGAAGACGCTATAGTTTTTTACGAACCAGGATATCCAGGATTAGGAAATGCGATGCGTGTAGCACCAATGCGCTTTACCAATGGCGCGACAAAGTGCGTCCTCAAAAAGTGGAACAGCTACGGTCTTTAAAGAGCACCTGGCTTTGCTGTCTTAAACGATAAAACATATGTTGGTTCGTACTCGTAAAATCGTATTTTTCTTGACCACCTATTTTTAGCTCTTTTTTATTCCTCGCGCGAATAAGATTTATTTTTCTCGAATTCACAGTATTTTTCAACTAGTGACATGGTCTTGTCGGTATTTTCCAATAGCGTTGTTGAAATTTGTTTCACCTTTTCATAATCGAGATCTTTTGTTTGCCCTAACATACTGAGATAGCTATTCCAGTTGTAAACGTCAACAAACCAATTAAAATAGACTGCCTGAAGTTGAGCAAGATCGGCTCTGCTGCCTTGGAGACGCTGCGATGGTTTTTTAACAAAAAATCCTACAACATCGACAACACCAAACACACCGAATATTACCGACAACAGCGTTTTATCCAGAACGACGGCAAAGGCTATTGAAGAAACAATCAAGCCGATACCCATATAGAAAGCTACCATATACATCATCATCGTCGAACGAAAACCGATATCAATTTGCTCAACCGTCCGCTTGAGACCGGCTTTAAAGGCATCTGCTATTTCTGAAGTTGATTTGAGCTGATTAGCGATAAACATATACAACGTTACATTCCGCTGCATACCACCAAGTAATGTAAATAAGAGTTGCTTTAATTCCGATATTTCTTTAGAGTCCGTTATTCCTTCTTTCCTAATAACATCGTCTGGGTTATTCGTAAGAGCCTGTAAAAAAGTATTATCAACAACAGCACGTCTTATTATGGCATACGCAATTTCGTTACTCATTTATTAACCTCCCTTTGATAATCTCGGGTAATTTTGAGGAATAAATAAAACGAATGTGCAGTTTTAAAAGATAATTCAGCTGGCCTCTTTCTGTGACTATCCGATTCACAACCATATTGTAAATCAACTATCCCCGAAAACATCTCAGGCGGTTGAGCAGTGCGGCACTCCCGGAGCTACCACGTAAATGATCCAGAATGTAGCGGAATCTTAACCTTTTTTCAGCGTGGAGTCAATAATCAAATATGGTGTCCCCGGAATTTGATCAAAAATTGCAAGATGTTTTTAACGAAAATTAAATATATGTCCAAACCTAAATTGCTGGGTCTGGTAGATTGGTAGGGTGGATTAAGGCGCTGGTTTTTGCGCCGAATCCACCTTTTCAACGGTTACGCATGCTTTTCGCGATCTTTTGCACATTCGGTAACCACGCCCTTGATGAGGCCGATGGTATGGGGAATGACAGGGAGGACAACGGCCAGATTCTCGGCGACACCCTTAGGGCTGCCCGGAAGATTGATAATGAGTGTTTGTTTGTAAATACCAGCAACGGCCCTTGAGCCCATAGCCCTGGGGGTATGTTTGAGCCCTTCCGTCCGCATGGCCTCACCAAAGCCTGGTAATTCCTTTTCTATAACTGCCCGTGTGGCTTCAGGGGTAACGTCTCTGGGTCCTACACCCGTTCCGCCTGTTGTAACAATAAGGTCGGCTTTTTCGGCGAATTCGAAGAGTTTTTTGGTAATAAGGTCCTTTTCGTCGGGGATGACTTCATAGGCCGTGATGGTAGCATCAATCTCCTTAAGCATGTTGCGGATAACCTCGCCGCTCTTATCCTCACGTTCTCCTCGTGAACCTTTGTCGCTTAATGTTAATATGGCTGCTTGTATCATACTTTTACTTCTACTTCTGCACCCTTTTCGAGGATTGTAATTTCATCCCCTGTTTTAATGGTGCCGCCTGTGAGAATTTCGGCAAAGATACCTTCCCTCGGCATAATACAATCGCCGGCTTTATAATAAATAGCGCAACGGTCATGACAGAGTTTGCCGATTTGAGTCACCCGAATAATGGCATCATCGCCAATTTTTAAAACGGTTCCAATAGGAAGGGATTTTAGTTCGATGCCCTCCGTTACAATATTTTCCCCAAAATCGCCGTCCTCGATATTTAATCCCTTTTTACGCATGATATCTGCGCTTTCTCTGGCCAGCAGGCTGACCTGACGATGCCATTTACCGGCATGGGCATCTCCTTTCAGGCCAAAATGTTCGATTAACTTACACGTACCGACGTCGCGTTTTTGGGTGCCTTTTCTTTCGCTTATGCAGACGGCAACAACCTTTCCCATGATAGTCTCCATAAGAGGTTATTTTGAGAATTGTTCAGCATTCTTATTCGAATGCTGAACGCAAATCTGATAAAAAGAGAGTGTTGTAAAATTTTATAATTTCAGTTGAAGTTTAGCATGACGCATTTGTGGTGTCAAGCACGAACCATGTGCTGGCCTGGTTATAAATTACTTGTTTTTTTACAGCAATATGATTAAAATTGATAATCTTGTTGTAGTTAAACAGCCTGTGTTTGTTTGGGCCAAAGTGCAGCAAACCACATAGATTTTCTGTCTTCCGAAATGTTATAGAAAGGTGAAATTTCCATGACCAGTGAGCATACAGATTTGGCAGTTATCAATCGGGCAAAAGAAGACAATGTAAAACTTGTCCAACTGCAATTTACTGATATAAACGGAAATATCAAGGCCGTTACGATACCTATGGAGAGATTCCCGGAATCCATCGAAAAGGGGATTTGGTTTGATGGCTCTTCAATCGAGGGTTTTACAAGAATTTGTGAAAGCGATATGTATCTGAAGCCTGATACGAGTACGTATGCCTTGCTTCCCTGGGAGACAGAGGAGATAACGGCCAGACTTTTTTGTGATGTCCATATGCCGGATGGTTCCCCTTTCGAAGGAGACCCCCGGTATATTTTGAAAAGGGCAATTAAAAATGCGCGGGAAATGAACTTTGAATATAATGTGGGACCCGAGTTGGAATTTTTCTTATTTAAACCCAAAAGCGATGGTCAGGTGGAGCCTACACCCCACGACGTGGGGAGTTATTTTGACTTTTCTCCGAGAGACCTTGCGGGAAACGTGAGAAGGGATATTATTTTTACTCTGGAGAAAATGGGTCTTAATGTTGAGATGAGCCACCATGAAGTAGCCCCCGGGCAGCATGAGATTGACTTCAGATATGCCGAGGCGCTGAAGACTGCCGAAAATGCCTTGACTTTTAAACAGGTAGTGAAGTCTATTGCGCATCAGCACGATTTATATGCCACTTTTATGCCAAAACCCATCTTTGGGCTATGTGGCAGTGGAATGCATTGTCATCAGAGTTTTTTCGATATCAGGACACGAAAGAATCTATTCTTCGATGAAAAGGATGAATATAAACTCAGTAAGGTGGCAAAACAGTTTGTTGCAGGGCAACTTCAGCATGTCTGTGCGATGAGCGCTATTTTATCTCCAACAGTAAATTCCTATAAAAGACTGGTGCCCGGGTATGAGGCGCCGGTGTATATCTGCTGGGGACAAAAGAATCGCTCTGCCTTGATACGAATTCCAAGATTTTCTCAGGGGAGGGAACAGTCAATAAGGGCAGAGTTGAGATGCCCGGATCCCAGCAATAATCCGTACCTTGCCCTCGCAGTCATGCTGGAAGCAGGGCTTGATGGTATTAGAAGAGGTCTTACGCCTCCTAGCCCCGTAGAAGAGAATGTCTACGAGTTTGATAAGGATGAATTGGCATACCGCAATATCGCCACGCTTCCGGGTTCCCTTGGTGAAGCAATTGAGGAATTAAAGAAAAGCAAAGTGATGGAAGCTGCATTGGGTTCTCATACGTACCAAGTGTATATTCATGCAAAAATGGCCGAATGGGATGAGTACAGGATGCAGGTAACCGAGTGGGAACATAAAAAATATTTCGAGACGACATAACAGAATTAAAACATACTATATTAAAGTTATACGTTTTTTAACTTCAGATACCGTATCTTTAAGAACAGCTTAAATTGAGAACAATTGGGTCTCAACGCGGTTGAAATGTATAAAACTTTAATATATGTGAATAGTTTAATTTTGGTAAGGAGGATATTATGGAAGTTGGAAATATTTTTCGACATCTGCTCGTACACAATGAGGCGTTTGTAAAGAATACTGAAGAGACGAAGTTTCTGGCATATGCCACACACCAGAATCCGTACATTACCCTCCTTACGTGTGCTGATTCCCGGGTGCAGGGTAATATCCTGGGGATAGATATCTTTAATAAGGTATTTATTATTCGAAATGCTGGTAATCAGGTGGCCATTAATAGGGGTTCTATTGAATATTCGCTTTTTGTTCTTAAAACGCCGGTTATGCTTGTTTTGGGACATACCGATTGTGGTGCAGTAAAATTTGCCACCCATGCCTGTATAACGCAGTCTAAAGAAATTATGAATTTGGCAAAGTCTTTTGATAACCTCTTCAAGACGGATTATTCATCGCTTACGCACCCGATAAAGTCCGAAATGCTTCCTTTAACCATTCCCATTGAGCGGGGGATACCTGATTTAAGAAAAATTCAAGATGAAATGAAGGAACTGGCTTATCTGAGTCAAATCAATGTGGACTATCAGATAGAAAAGACATTAAAATATTACGGTGACAGGGTAAAGGAAAACAAATTGACGATTATTGGTGGGGTTTATGACTTTGTTGGTGCATATTCAAAACAACTGGGGAGAGTTTTGATTACCAATATCAACGGTATCATCAACCCAATAGATCTTCAGAATATTGCAAGAAATATTATAAAGAGAATCCATAATTACGAAGAAAATAGTGAGGGATATAAGGTTGTTAGTGGATTAATTGATGAAAAGGTAACCAGGATAACAGTATAGAATTTTATGAGTGCCATTTGCCCGGTACATAAAAATCACGGTAGTATAACTTTTGTGGAAAATGAATGTTCTGATGGGATGTGCTGTTTTACCTGTGTTATCCCGTCAAACAACGGACATCTTGGTTTTTTTAAGTCTCTGTGGAGAAAAGGTACCGGTTATCCTTATGTGAAGTTATTGGTGACTAGCGAAGGATACAATAACGAATTGTACGATTCTTGCAAGTTTTTGGATTTTACTATTTGTGCGGGAACTATGGATTCCTCTTTGAAAATTGACTTGCGCTGTAGCATTTATAAACATCGTCCCAGGCAGTGTATGGGATATCCTGATGTGGCGGGTGAATCATTATATGAGAAAATGAGCGGCCCGTGTATATTTAATGAATATACCGCTGCCAGTGCATATAAGAAACTTGTATACAAGAGGGAGTGGCAAGCCTTTTTTGCAATTAGGGATGATGGGGAGGCGATCCGAAATATATTTGTTAGCAATGACGAAGCGAATATTGTGAGAGAAAAAATATTAAAAACAAAGGATGTTCACCTTGTGGCGTTATCAGCAGATGGCACAGAAGAGTCGGACTATATTTTGATACCTGTACCCAGACAAACGCATAATATCCTGTATTTGTCGGAAAAGCATCAACCTATTAATACGATAAAGCAGGCGTATCATAAGTGGCAAGAGAAGATACAAAAAAATCTTGAAAATCATTATGGACCAGAGTGGGAAAAGAAACTTAAAAACGCCATAGAAATGGAGGAAAAAGATGCTTGTAAAAGATGTGATGAAGACACAACTGGTAACCTTGAATGCTGATTCAAAGCTTGGCTTTGCAAATGACATCATGTATTTGGGGAGGATACGGCATTTACCCGTTGTGAAAGGAGAGAATGTTGTTGGCATCTTGACACAAAGAGACCTCTATCGTGCATCGCTGACGTCTATTCTTACGAACTGGAAGGAAAATAAGGAATTTCTGGATTCTCTTAAGGTTTCAGAGGTAATGACGAAAAATGTGATTACCATTGCCCCCGATGCAACGGTCGAGGAAGCAGCCCAGATTATGATCGACAAGAAGGTGGGAGGGCTGCCGGTGGTAAAAGACAAGAATAAGTTGATTGGTTTGATTACCGAGACTGACGTATTGCAATATTTTGTGGATGAGAACAGAAAGAGGAAATGAGGTTTAAGGTAAGAAGGAGAATCCCATGTGTGACGTTGGTGGTCATATAAGTAGCGACATGATTACGTGGCAATGTGCATGTTGTGGTGCGGCAATAAAGGATTCAGACGGTACAACCGAAGGACTTTGTGATCTCGGAATATGTTTATCCTGCCGTAACACCCCTGATGATTGGATGGAGTTTGTCAGAGAAGAATGGGAAGAGGGTATCTGTACGGATTGCCTGTCACCATGTGCTCTCAAGCGATGACGGAAAAGGGAATTACATAAAGCATACCTCAGCTGGCAGGAAGCGTGTATCGGTATCGCCCAAAGTGCAACTATAAATGCTCATGGCGAGGCCACGTTTACCATTACCGCCAAAAAGAAGACAGGAAATGCAAAGGTCAAATTCAGATATGAAAATGTGAAAACAACGGTAACGGTAAATGTTGTAAGGTAACAGCATTAGCTTTTGGAGAATTTTTAAAAGCCAGGGGTGCCTCATCAAAAGGCGAGGTACCCCTTCTTTTTTAGTTGATATAAGACCAACGGATGTTAAACTATTGCAATTGCTTAGGGAACCGATCTTGATCCAAATGTTCTCGGTATACGGTGAACTATCGATAAAATATGACTCTGCCCCTGTAAACAGATAAGGTCGATTGAACTGAAAAATTTAATGTAGATTTATCGCAGGAATAGTTGTTGATGACAAAAATTTTGGTAGTTGTTTTATGCATGTTCGTGGGTTTCTATGCTATTGCGAATGGGGATACAATAACCTTGAGGAATGATAATGATTGTAAAGATATCGATCTCAAGATAACAGGTGTTATGGAGGAATATATCAGTGCCATAATAGCAAAAAAAGATCTAAAATCTTTGAACATGCAGTTTCGGGATACCAAAAATTACCCTGATGTAATTTTTTTGAATGTTGGGAATGTAGCTGTAGAATGCAAGGTCAAAGAGATTGCAGGAGATGCCATCCAGGTACTCATTCCTACAGCTATGATTTCTTCGGTTAAGATATCCTTTCAGCCAGGGGAGAAACAGGGAAAAACGGTTTCCGATGAGGTTGAAAGCAAGCAAAAGACAATTGATGTGAAAAAAGGAAAAACGGAACAAACCGAAGAACGGAGTCTTGAATCTAAAATAGAAAATATAGGGGGAGGTAAGATTGCAGATGAGATAAGGACGTCTTCTGCCGAAAAAACAAACGGGGGAAAATACTATCGTCTAAAGACGAAAAAGAAAAAAGTTGAAAGTGCATCGGTGGCAGGTGATCTATCGAAGGCGGAAACCGAAAGTGAGACTATGGGTATAGATGAAGGTGAATCTTTTGTGGATGAAAAAACACAGGAGCCAGAAACCGAAATGTCTGAACTGAAACAAAAACTGGCAAGTGAATCGCCGGACGTGGGAAGCGTAGATACCGTTGAAGAAGGCCTGAAGAAAGAAAAACCTGTTGTTCAAGACCCAAATCTTGGTGAGGTTGAAGGGAGGATAGTGCACAGTGGAAAACCCCTTCCGGATTGTCTGGTAAAGTTGCAAATGTTAGAAAAAGGTGGGTTGTTAACCAAAGGGTATCGTCCTGTGGAAGGGGCCATTGAACTTGAAACTATAACAGATAAAGATGGCATATATCATTTTATGAATGTGTCGCCTGGTTTGTACAAGTTATATTGGAAACATCCGTCAGAGACTACGTGGGTCAGGCGATTCAAGATGGAGCCAGATGTAATTGTGGAATCCGGTAAGCTTACAAATCCTAAAGAGATTGAAACATTGAAGAGGACATTAAATTAGTATATATAAATTAATAGGTTTGGTTTTATTGAAAAAAACAGAGATATTTTAGTAAGTATAAATAATTTTGTAATACTTTATTGAAAGCATTATTTCATTGTTGAAATTAGGTCTCGACTATTAAGGTTGAAGAACTGTTTTTTTGTTCAGTGATATTTAAAACTAACAATTTGAAATTTAATTAGTTATGCGATTTTTTTTTGTTTTTTTTGTTTTTTTTCAAAAAGGAATGAATATTGTTAATGTCTTTATCCCATATTAAGATTTTTTCAAAATAACCTTAAATCGCTGGTTTCTGTTTGTTCTGTGGCTAAATTTGCGGTTGACAAAGTCTTTTCGTAAATGTATTATGCGCTTCTTTAAATTGGATATACTAAGCAAAGTTCTTGTGTTTTAAAAGATGAATATGGAGGTAATAATGGTGAAAAGTTTGCGGTACGTATCTATTATAGGTGGTTTGGCGATTGGTGTAATGACCAATATGGTGTGGGTAAGTCATGCGGCAAAGGCGGAGGCTTACAAAGAGATCGATGTGAAGGATGGCGGAGCAATTGTTGGGATGGTTAAATATGAAGGTGATGCCCCGGCTGTAAAAATGCTAAAGGTCAATAAAGACGAGCAGACCTGTGGTCATGAAAATAAACAATCAGAAGAATTGGTGATTAATGGAGAGACCAATGGGGTCAAAAATGTTGTAGTTTCCTTGGTTAATATTGCGGAGGGTAAGAAAGCGGAAGCGGCAGTTGCTGTGTTGGATCAGAAGGAGTGTGTGTTTATTCCTCATGTGCTTGCTGTATCTGCCGGTACCAGTGTAGACCTGTTGAATAGTGATAATGTAATGCATAATCTCCATTCCTGGTCGATCAAAAATCCGGGCTTTAATGAAGGGGTGTCTGGCGGCGGAAAACTTACGAAAAAATTTGATATCCCTGAGGTGGTTAAGATAACGTGCGATGTCCACAAGTGGATGAGTTCGTTTGTAGTAGTGAAAGACAACCCTTATTTCGCTGTTACGGATGAGAATGGGCGTTTTAAGATAGAGAATGTGCCGTCGGGTACATATAAGATTGAGGCCTGGCAGGAAAAGCTTGGGAAAAGGACAAGTGAGGTGGCTGTAAAGCCGAAAGAAGAAGCTACGGTAGACTTTGTCTATGCAAAGAAATAACTGTGATTATACTTTTATCGAAAATGTGTAACTTACTCGAATAAAAAGGCGCACCGCTAATGAATAATTTGAAGATATTGCTGGAATTTACAAAAAAAAGTGCTTTTGTTGTTGTTTTCTTGTTTTTTCTCGCTTTTGTTTCATCCCTTTCCTCTTCTCGGGGTGTGATTGCAGCAGATGAACCGGCACAAGCGGCAAAAGAAGGTGATACCCCGGCGGCTGGGGTGGAATTGCCTCAATTTGAGGCAGGTCAGTCATCGGGATCGCCTCAGTCAGCCGAAGGGCAGCCTGCGGAGGGCGCAGGAACCGCGACTGCGGCGATAGAGGAGGAGGAGTTGGCCCCGGTTCAATATCGGACATTTTTTGGCATGGATCCCCGGACAGTTGTCTGGATAGTGTCGGAGTTGCACCTCATGTTTGCTGCCTTTGTGCTTGGAGTTCCCATCTTTGCTGTGATTGTGGAGATTGTAGGTTTCAAAGGTGGCGACATCAAATATGACAAGATGGCAAAGGAGTTTACCAAGCTGTTGTCCGCAGCCTTTGCCACGACTGCGTCATTGGGGGGGTTGCTTGGGTTTTGTTTGTTCGGTTTGTATCCAGAGTTTATGGGTCATATGACGAATGTCTTTGCGCCGACCATGTATGTTTATGCGCTGATGTTCTTCGGTGAGGCATTTACCCTGTATGGCTACTATTATTCGTGGGAAATCCTTAAGGGGACAGCGGCAAAGAAATGGTTCCACATTACTCTGGGTGTTCTCCTCAATCTCTTTGGAACAGGGCTTATGTTCTTGACCAACTCTTGGGCTACATACATGATGAGCCCTTCCGGAATTGTGCCGGCGACAGGAAAGGTCCTCAGTTTATATCATGCCATATATAATCCGCTCTGGATGCCTGTAAACATCCATAGGTTGATTGCCAATGTATGTTTTGGTGGTTTTGTAGTTGGTGCTTATGCGGCAGTAAAATTCTTGGGTGCAAAGACGGAAGAAGAAAGGGCGCATTATGACTGGATGGGTTATGTCGGAAACTTCATTGGGGTAGGGGCGCTGATACCACTGCCCTTTGCGGGATATTGGCTGGGGCGGGAAGTGTATAGTGCCAGCCCTGTAATGGGTAATATCATGATGGGTGGGGCGTTCTCCTGGACATTTATTATCCAGGCAATACTGATTGGTATGCTCTTTATTGGCGCTAATTATTACCTGTGGCTTGGAATGGGAAGGATTAAAGGGTCTGAACGCTACACGAAATTCATCAAATATCTTGTTTTTGTTATCTTCATGTGTTTTGCTGTGTGGCTTACCCCTCATAATTTACCACTGAGCGGGGAAGAAAGGGCGATGATCGGCGAGCAGTACCACCCTTTCTCCAAATATTTTGGAGTTATGGCTGCGAAAAATGCAGTGGTCAATCTGATCATCCTTTCAACCTTTTTCTCTTTTTTAATTTACAGGAGGAGCAACAAGGGGGAGACCGTGCCATTTTCTGAACAGGGGCGGGCTGGCAAGATAGGAATATTTTCTGTCCTGATCTTTTGTTTGTTAATGTTGGTTTCCTATGCAATTTCGCTCAATTTTGTGGAATTAGAGGCAAATATAAAGGTTTTCGTGAAACCGCTTATACGTGCACTTTATATCCAGTCATTTGCGGTATGTCTGGCGGCCTTCTTGACGTTTAAGAATAAAGGGAAGCTGGCGCAGGCGCTGCTATTTGCGGTCACTGCATGCATTGCCGTGCTCTATTTCTGGTATTATGGTTTCGAGGTTATGCAGAAGGCCAACCTGGTGCTGAGATACTTGTCGGTAACGCAGGTTTCGATTGTGATGAGCTGCCTGATCATGAATGCCGTTATCGATATCTTTATGTTCCGCAAAGCAAAACTTGTGGGTGGTATTGTGTGGGGAAAGATGCCGGTGAGATCCCAATATGCATTGCTTCTCCTCTGCGTGGTTATCGTTATACTGATGGGGCTTATGGGCTTTATACGTTCTGGGCTGAGGATGGATTGGCACATTTATGGTGTGTTGCAGGATACCTCGCAGTGGGCATACACTCCAACCTTGTCATTTATGGGAAGGGTTGTTGGTTTGATTGTCGCGCTCTTCCTGGGATTGGTTACTTTCGTATTCTGGCTGGCTAACCTGGGTGAAAAGAAGGAGAAAGGGGTATTGAAAGAAGAGTTTGAATTAACAGAGCCGCATCCGGAGCACTATACGTAGCACCTTGATAATAAGGGTTAAATACCGAAGCGGAATCTGAATTAACAATAAGTAAAAAGCTGAAGGATGAAACGCATTGTGAAAACTGTGATGAGTGGTTCGTAAATTAGAAGTAAGTTAGCGGAGTAATTAATATGATTGAATTTTACTATGGTAAAATGAAGGCCTGGAAAAACTTATGAATAAGAGCATGTTAAAAATTACAGCTTTTGGAATTGCAGTTATAGGATTTTATATCTATATCACAATATATGTGGCGGGGCTTTCTGGCACGGGTGAGGGTGAGACTGCTGGAGGTGTCAGCCCGGAGGCTGGTGAAAAGATATTCTGGGGAGACGGGCAGTGTGGTACCTGTCACAAGATAGGGACAAGTGGGAGTGCTACAAGGGGTCCTGATCAAGATGGATTGGCAGGCAGGGCTGAGGAGCGCGCAAAGGAGTTGGGTATGCCTTCCGGGTTGGATTATCTCGTGGAATCCATCGTAGAACCGGAAAAATATATTGTGAAAGGTTATGATAAAATTATGCCCAAGGTGTATGACCCTCCCATTATGTTGTCGCGTGAAAAGATACTGGCGGTCTTGGCTTACCTTCAAACGCTGGGTGGAGAACCTGACATCAATGCACTCATGAAATATAAAGATAAGATACCTGAGGCCTCAAAGAAGAAGGTAAAACCTTGGGTACCTCCGATAGTGGTTGATGCAAAAGAAGGGGAAAAGGTGTTTTTTGATGAAACGCGTCCGGTTACCTGTGGTAAGTGCCATGTTGTGAACGGTAAGGGGCAGAAGGTGGGGCCGGAACTTACAGGAATTGGTGCAATTCAAACGCCTGAATACTTTGTGGAATCTATCCTTAAACCCAGTGCAAAGATTGTGAAAGGCTACGAGACGATGTATGTGATAACTTCTGACGGCATACCTTACAATGGGTTAATCAAAAGTGAGACAGAGGAAGAGCTTGTATTGTTAAAGGAAGAAAGCGGCGAGATCGAAGAAGTCGTAATTCCGAAGTCTGATATCGCCGAAATGAAAAAACAAGAGGTGTCCATCATGCCTGGCAATATTGGTGAACTTTTGAGTGTAAGGGACTTTTATGGTATCGTGTCCTTTTTGCAAAGTTTGAAATAGATTATGTGGTGCATAGCGATTGAACAATAGTTAGGAGTGTATGAATGGCTAATAAACGCAAGACTTTTTTGTTTATCTGGATAATAACAGCCGTTGTCTTTTTGTTTCTGCTTCTTAAATATGCTTCGCCAAAGATTTTTCAGGTCTTAATGGGAAAAGGGCATCCCATGCCCACCCCGAGTACCCTGATGATGTGGTATATGATTATGGGGGTTTTGGCTGGCTTGGTGTATGCAACTACCAGCAATCAGAAGTTTGTAGATTTTTTAAGTTTTTTGCTTCCCAATCAGGGACCAAAGATTAAGTTTTTATTACAAAAGATGCTATTTGTTGGTTTTCCTGTTCTTGTCGGATGGTTTGTGTACACATGGTCGATTCCCGGTGCTGCCTCACCTGTAGAGCTGAGGATTCAGCACCCAACATTACCGCAAGATTTTGAGAAACTTGAAAATCCATTCAGGCAGGCGGATGCAGATATCCAGCGGAAATCTATCGAAGAGGGAAAGATACTTTTCCAAACGTATTGTCGTCCCTGTCACGGTTCGAAGGCAGATGGTAATGGGCCGTTTGCGAATTCGTTCCGTCTAAGGCCGATAAATTTTCAGGATCCTGGTACGATTGCAACGGTGGTGGATAATTATCTCTTCTGGCGAATTAAAGAAGGCGGACCTGGTCTTCCTTCGGAATCTACGCCTTGGGATTCGGCGATGCCTGCGTGGAAAGATGATCTGAAGGATGATGAGATCTGGAAGATTATCATGGGTGAGTACGATACAGCTGGTGTTATGCCACGGCAAAGAGAAAAACTTGAGTAATGCGTGTTTGTGTAAAAACAGGATTTGTCTTCACTGTTTTTAAAGATTAATTTATAAACAGCAAGGAAAAAGAGCAAGTAATACTATGATAAAATCGTTTAAAAAAGGATTGATTGGTTTTGGATTAATCGGCGTATGTGGAAGTGTCTTTTGGATATGCGAGGAGGTATCTGCGCAAGCATCACATTTATTTAGAACGTATAAACATGAAGTGCCTCAAAAGCTGCCAGAAACGCCAGAAGCAATTGCTGAAGGAAAAAAAGTTTACGAAAAGAGATGTTGGTATTGTCATGGAATTGAGGGAAGGGGTGATGGTCCAGCCTCTATAACAATGTTCCCAAAACCAAGGAACTTTACCAGGAATGAATATAAGGTTCGTTCCACTACTTTTGGGTCAGTCCCGACGGATGAAGATTTGTTCAGAATTATTACGAGCGGCATAGAAGGAACGGCCATGCCTTTCTGGAGCACAATCAGCGAGGCAGAACGGTGGCAGGTGCTCTATTATCTCAAGACCTTTAATGAGCAGTTTAAAAAAGATGTTGCGCCTAAAGTAATCCCAGTGGGAAGCGTGGCTTCGACCCCGGAAAGTGTAAACAGGGGCAAGGAGTTATTTCAGGAAATGAAATGTTTTGAATGCCATGGTGATGATGGCAGGGGAAATGGGCCTTTGACGGTTGCCTTGCAAACTGAGTGGAACATGCCTTATCGAGCACGGGATTTGACAAAGGGATGGAATTTTAAAGGTGGCAATACGATGGGAGATATCTATCGTACGATTTCAACAGGATTTAATGAAACCCCTATGGGCTCTTATTTAGAAAAGCTTTCTGATGAAGACCGCTGGCATATCGTACACTTTGTAAAAAGTTTGGCAAAGGATATGGCATCAGACGTTGTAGTAAAAGTAAAGTTGCTTGAAGGTGATCAACTACCGTCTGAACCTTTAGATGAGAATTGGAATAAGGTTTCTCCTGTGGAAATTCCACTGGCAGGTCAAATTATCGCAAGTCCTCGACACTGGACTCCTTCCGTGGATGCAATCATGATTAGGGGGATGTATAACAAGGATGAAATTGCCTTCTTGGTGGAATGGGATGATTCCACTAACAAACAAGAGGATGTCTTCAGAGATGCCGTTTCCATTCAGTTCCCGACTAAGATTCCGGAATCTCTAAAGAAACCATATTTTGCAATGGGTGACTCTGGTGGGGCTGTAAATCTATGGTCTTGGAAGGCACACTGGCAAGAGGGTTTTGGCCAGATTGTGGAAGCTCCTGTTACGGAACCTGGGCTAGTAAGCGAAATGAATGCAAGGGGATTTAAAAGCGTTACGATACAGTCACCAGAAAGTCAGAATGTTACGGGACGGGGAATATACCAAAACGGAAGATGGAAAGTTGTGTTGAAGAGAACACTGAAGACTGAAGATGCAAAGGGAGATATCCAATTTGAGATTGGGAAGCTAATTCCTGTGGCCTTTGCGGTATGGGATGGTTCAAATAGCGATGTTGCCGGTCAGAAGTCAATATCGGCATGGTATTATATCATGCTTGAAAAACAAGTTCCTAAGACGGTTTTTGCGTATGTATTGGTTGCCATTGTCATGGGCGCAAGTGTTGAAATGTGGTTTATCGCCAGACTGCGCAGATTCCCTCCAAAATTAGAAGAAGAACAATAAAAATATCTTGTTAAGGAGTCTTGAATGAGGTTAAGGTCTATAGTTAGCTTACGGAAAGTAACGTTTGTAATCACCATGGTGTGCCTATCTCTGCCAGTGTTTGACAAGGTTTCTTTTGGACAGGAGCGAAAGATAGATGCCCTTTATTTGGAATTAGATAAAAAGTATCGTATTCCTGAACAATGGAGTGTCCTGCCGTTTGAACTCGAAGATCCCTATAAGAGAATTAAAAATGGGCCTCCGTTGGTTAATATAATCTACAAGGCAAAGATAGAGTGGCTTTCGCGATGGATTGCTAATCCAAAAGCGGTAGTACCCAACGCGAAAATGCCAAATCTCGGATTGGATTTTGAGGAGATTAAGGCCGTTATTGCTTACCTTGGCAGTATTGCCGAAAAAGAAGTGCCCCAGGTTTCATGGGATGACTTTTTATTGAAGCGGGAGGAAGAGCTTTCGGATGATGAGTATGACAAGATGGATAAAATTTACAATAATGGAAAAGGTGTATGGGGGCGTGCCCGCTGTACGATTTGCCACCCGATTAAAGGGATTGGCGGAAATGTGGGGGTCGGACCAGATTTAGGTGAGATTACAACAAAAATAAACAGGAATTGGCTCTATGACTGGTTAAGCAACACGAAAAGTCATTTTCCTGATACAATGATGGCGCAGTACCGGTTTAGCGATGCAGATGTGAGGGGAATCGTTGAGTTTGTCTTGCGGGATACGCAATTCATGCCAGAAGAAGAGGAAGAGGAAGAGGGCGGGGAAGCCAAACCCGCAGAACCAGAAGTTCAGGTGCTGACTGAAAAAGAATTTAGCAGTATAAGAAAGGATAATGCCCTTATTGAAAAAGGAAGGGATGTGGTTGAAAAAGCAAGGTGTTTTGTTTGTCATGATATAAAAGGAATTCCCGAATTAATGCCTGTGGTAGAGAAAAAGCGTGAGGGATTAGCTGGATTTGAAAAACTTTTATATGATATTCGGTGTTTGACTTGTCATCGGATACAAAACAAGGGCGGTACCTATGCACCCAACCTGACCATTGCGGGTAGTAAGATAAAGATGGGGTGGGAGCGTGAGTTTTTGCAGGCACCAGATATTATCCGGCCGCTTAGCCAGCAGATGCCGAAGTTTAATTTGACCGAAGAGGAAGCAACGGCAGCTACTGATTATATTGAAAAAAATCTTATTACCAAAGAGTCTCTTCCGGATATTTATAAGGAAGGGGCCCCATCCTCTGAAATAATTGCCGCCGGGGAGAAGGTTTTTTATGAGAAGGGGTGTAATACTTGCCATTCAGAAAGTATTGCAAAAGGGGGTGGTGTTGTTGGTCCTAACCTTGCAACTGTGGGTGATCGGCTTCAGCCTGCATATATTCTCTACCATCTGAAAAATCCGCAGCTGGTAAACCCTCAGGGTGTAGAGCCAAACTATGGTTTGTCGGAAGATGAGTTGAAGCAACTGGTAGGTTTCTTGGTAGATCATGTGCAGAAGAAAGAGGGTAAATAATGGGATATTTTTTATCTGGTAAAAAATTAATTATAAGCTCATTTGTTGTGGTGAGTATCTTGTGTGCCTATTCAACGGCAAAGGGATTAGATGTTTCTCCGAGGGAGCAAGTTTTTTTACTATCACCCAAAAAGACCTTTGAATATTATTGTTCACCTTGTCATGGTATGAAAGGAAAGGGAGATGGTACATTCTTTACCATTGATTTAAAACCGAAGCCTAGAAATTTTACCGATGTAGAATACATGAAGAAGAGGACGGATGATCAGCTTGTGAAGTCCATTACCGAAGGTTCGAAGGCGGTTGATAAATCTAATCTTTGTCCTCCATGGGGAAAGACGCTTTCAGAGAAAAGGATCAAGGAGCTAGTAGCCTATATACGAAGTTTTTCTGTGCAGGAAACTGCAAAGCCAGTAGTTGCGGTAAAAGAAACTACCGTTGAGGATAAAAAGGACAGCGTGTTTAAATCATCGGTGAGATGGTTATTCATTGGTGTGATTACCCTCGCATTAGCTGGAGGGGCAATTAACGAATGGAAGAAACTGAGGAAAGAATCGTCTCAGAGTTAGAGAATAACTAATCAAACGTCCCTATGTATAAAAAAATATTTATCGCTATTGATAATTCATGCCACTCTAATTTTTGTATTGACCTTGGTATTGACCTCGCCAAAAAGTTTGGCTCCCTGCTGGTGGGATGTCATGTCTATGATGCATCGTTGCATCAAAGACGGTTTCGCGATATGGAAAAGGGGTTGCCACCACAATATCAGGACGAAAGTGTTCTTCAAAGGCAGCGTGACCTTCATAGTTCATTGATCAACCTTGGGCTTAAGTTGATTTCTGAATCTTACCTGGATGTGTTTAAAAATAAGTGCAATGAAGCAACTATTCCACACGAAGGTCTTTTGTTAGAAGGTAAAAACTATTACGAGATCATTAGGGAAGTACAGGGAAATCAATATGATCTTGTGATTATGGGGGCGCTTGGTTTGGCCGCTGTAAATGAGAATATAATTGGGAGTGTTTGTGAGCGTGTGGTGAGGCGCATCAAGACCGATGTCCTTGTGGCAAAAAATAGGCGTTTAGAGGGAAAGGTGGTAATTGCAGTAGATGGAAGTGCACCATCTTTCGCAGGGGTTAAATCGGCCATTTCCTTCGCTAAATTGTTTAACTTAAAACTTACTGCAGTATCTGTATTTGATCCGCATTATCATCGAGTCGCCTTTGAAAGTATTGCAAATGTCCTTTCTAAGGAAGCAGGGCAAATTTTCAGGTTTAAGGAACAAGAAACGCTCCATGAGGAGATTATTGATAAAGGTCTTGCAAAGATATATCAGGGTCATCTGGATCGGGTAAACAGAATGGCAATAGATGCCGGGGTGGAAACGGATATCGTTCTGATGGATGGTAAACCGTATGATAAAATATTAAAATACATACAGAACGAAAAACCAACAACGGTAATCATGGGACGCACGGGCGTGCATAACACCAATGGATTGGATCTTGGCAGTACAACAGAAAATTTAATGAGGTTGGCGCCTTGTAATGTATTACTTACCGGGGGAAACAAGGACGCAATGCTTGATGTTTCCGTGGATAATCAAGAATATCTGAAGGTATCGGGAAAGGAAAAAGAAATAGCAAAGAGCACGCATGATCACTCGCATAATCAAGATGGTTTTTTGAGAACTGTTAAGAGTGACCAAAAACCACATACAAGAACACAAATCCCTGTTTGGACGCAGGAGGCACAGATACAAACAGAGCGTATTCCTTCTTTTGTTAGAGACATGGTTAGGAAAAAAATCGAGGAGTATGCTTCTGGGAAGGGTTATAGAGAAATCACAACACAGATAGTTAATGAAGCAAGAACTGCATTTATGAATGACGGTTCGTTTCATAGGATTTGATAATCAGATTACTATATATTTGAATACAAACTTGTTCTGAACTTGCTAAAGGTATAGAACTGAAGAAATTGTACCGTCTTACCATTTTTTATCTTAAGAAATATTAAGTATCCATTTCATTTTTGTATCGATGCTTTAATGCCCATTTCAGTTGCGCACTACTCATTTCAAGGAAGAAATGCCTTCGTTGTCATAATGTTTTGCTAAATGCAGAGGCAAAAATTAGTAATATTTGTAATATAATGAAAATAAAAACACTACGCCATGCATATTTTTGTGTGAATTGTTTTTGGGAAATGGAATTGAATTTGCTGAAAGGGAGTTGTGTGCAAGGGATAATTTGTGGCGCCGTAAACAGTTCTCTGGTTGGTAGAGATGTACATTCGGTGATAGGAAGGTGTGGCGGTTAATTTGTTTTTGTTAATGTTATATTATATGATATAATTTGGTTGTTTTGTAACTATTTTTATACGAGTAATGGTTATTATGAGGAGGAGTGGAGAATGATGAAATCTTATGTGTTGTTTAAAAGGTATGGTGTTGCCCTCCTAAGCTGTGCGTTTCTTAGCGCTACATTATTTGCAGCGGAGGAGACGGCGCCAGGGGTTAAAGGGATGTCTGAAGAGGAATTTACTCCGGCCAAAGAGGTGTTAACAGTGAAATATGTAGAGGTAGCCAAGCCGTATCATATGGATGTGGAATCATTGCAAGGTTTTTTTAACGATGCGCAGGCCGTTACGGTGCCCCTTAATATGCAGGATAAGGCATTTCCCAATGGGGGTGGCTCGGTGAAGAGTGCGGATGTAAAGGCTATTCATGATGGTCTTGCGATTTATTTCAAGATTACCTGGAGTGATCCAACAAAGAATGCCAGGGCAATAGCCGTGCAGGAGTTCAGAGATGCGGTGGCCTTGATGTTTCCTCTGGGGGCGGTTGAGATAACACCGGCGGAACATTTTAGTCCAAGGATGGGAGACAGGGAAAAGCCCACGAACCTCTGGCACTGGAAGGCAGACTGGGAGGCGGATTTGCTGGTAAAGGGCGAGTTGGAAGATGTCGAAGCACAGTACCCAAATATGCACGACGATTTTAATTTGAATCCTTACAGTGCGTATTATCATCGGGAACTAATAACCAGCGTAGAGGTTTTATCGGGTGGAAGGGCTGCAAATAATTTGCTTTCTCAGCCAGGAAGGGGGAGAACGGTAGAAGATTTAAATGCAGAGGGTTTTGGTACCCTTACTACGCAGGCTCATCAGGACGTGAACGGATGCAGCAAATATGAGGATGGGGTATGGACAGTGATTATCTATCGTTCGTTAATTACAGAGGATCCCCATGATGTGCAATTTGTTCCTGGTGGAACTACGTATTTCAACATGGCGGTATGGAATGGTGGTGAAAAAGATAGGAACGGACAAAAGAACATATCTTCTCAATGGCATCCCGCAACGCTGGAAAGAGTTGCCTGGCAATAATTTACTTTGTAGGATATTCTGCAGGATATAAAGTTTAAGGAGGATTAAAAAATGACGTTAGTACATAACTGGCATTTAGGGAGACGTATGGAGTATCCCTATTTCGAATCCAGACCAAAAAGACAATTTGCTGCGGTATTTAATATCAACAGGTGTATTGCCTGTCAGACGTGTACCATGGCCTGCAAGAGTGCGTGGACTTATAACAAAGGGCAGGAGCACATGTGGTGGAACAATGTGGAAACAAAACCGTATGGTGGGTATCCGCAATCCTGGGACGTTAAAACGTTAAAGTTAATTGATAATGGTGAAAATACCTGGTATACCGATGAGAAAGATGAAAAGCTGTCTCCCTATGGAGTATATGAAGGTGACACGATATTTGAGGCGGCCTCGAAGAAGAATATTAATCAGTGGGCGGTAGGATACATTCCGGAGGATAAGGAATGGAGGGCGCCAAATTTTGGTGAGGATGTAGCAAAGAGTAATAAGCCCGACGAATATTCATCGTTGCCGGAACATAGTCGTTGGTTCTTTTATATTCAAAGACTTTGTAACCATTGCACGTATCCAGGTTGTCTGGCCGCCTGTCCAAGAAAGGCTATTTATAAGAGGAAAGAAGACGGAATAGTTCTTATCGACCAGAAAAGGTGTAGGGGATACAGGAAATGCGTAGAGCAATGCCCGTACAAAAAACCCATGTACCGGGGTTTAACAAGGGTAAGTGAAAAGTGCATCGCCTGTTATCCCAGAGTTGAAGGGAGAGATCCATTAACGAAGGGGCGCCCGATGGAAACGAGGTGTATGGCTGCGTGTGTAGGGCAGATTCGTTTGCAGGGATTCCTGGATGATAATCCGAAGAATCCAGTCACGTGGTTAATTAGGCACGACAAATTAGCATTACCTCTTTATCCCCAGTTTGGAACGGAGCCTAACATATACTATATACCACCGAGGTGGGCGCCAAGGTCTTATCTGAGACAGATGTTTGGTCCCGGTGTTGATGAGGCGATTGATAAATTTATGGTACCTTCCCGAGAAAGATTGGCGGTGATGTCTTTATTCAGGATGACCCAATCAATTATATTTGAGTACAAGATTGAGGAAGGGCCGAAGGTGTTTGAAACGACGATTCACGGTAAGAAGTTTGAGTTGTACAATGATACCGTTATTGGATATGGTGAGGATGGACAGGAGATTGTAAGAACAACAATAGAAGAGCCTGTTCATATCAGAGACCCAAAACATTACAATTCAATTTAGAATTGAGGTTTATTATGGAAGTCGACAGTAGTAGTCATTTAAATCAACAAGTTGCATCCAGAGTGGGTTGCTTGCTTGTACGGAGTGCAATGTATCAGGTTTTGTCTGCCTGTTTTCTTTACCCAACAGAGAAGAATTTGTCAATACTGAAAAGTCCTGATTTGCAGGAACACGAGAACGAGCTGATACTATGTTACGAAGGTATAGACGATGGTGTGGAGTTAAGGAGATGTTTGAAAGAGGTTCAGGATTTGTTTAGAGTTACAAACATTGAAACCTTGCAAGGTATATATCAACGCATTGTCGGACACACCATGTCGAAAGAGTGTCCTTTGTACGAAACTCAATATGGTGCAGCTCATGTTTATCAGCAAGTGCATGAGTTAGGTGATATTCAAGGTTTTTATAAAGCTTTTGGGCTTGATATTTCTGACTTAGAGAAGGAACGGTGCGACCACATTAGTGTAGAGTTGGAGTTTATGCACTTTCTGTTGTACAAGCAGGCCTACGCCTTGGAAAATCATGGAGATGAAAAAGCGCAGATATGCGTAGATGCGCAAAAGAAATTCTTGAAAGAGCATCTAGGGAAATGGGTGCCCCTTTTCTCGGTTCTCTTTGGCAGGAAGGCAGGAGAAGGTTTTTATTGTGCCGTATCTGCTTTGACAAAAGAGTTCTTGCGATTGGAAATGAAATTCATGGATGTTAAAACAGAGATGTATAAGGAATCTGATCTCAATCAAGAGGCGGTGGCTGGAGTTGCGGATGAATGTTTGTCTTGCGCATCTTCTGAAGATTTTAGTGAGGAATGATTATGAAGTTGGAATTTGATCCAGGTTTGATTGAGGAAGTAATATTTGGAGAGTTAAGGGCCAGGGAGGAAAAGGGTGATTTTTCTTTTACTCTCGAATATCATTCTTGTATTGATCCGGTTTACGAAAATTTTCCCATGGATGAGAGGCCTTCGCAGTTTAAAAAGATTGAGTGGGACTTCTTTAAAAAACTTGAGATTCCGAAGCTAATAAAAGAGATTTTTGATGAATTTCCTGAGCTGGAAGAAAAGGCTTGCGGGGGGGTGATTGCAAAGGCAGCGAATAATTTTGATGAAGGTGCTTATCTTACAAAAGGGATGAATCAGGAGTCTGGTCAAAAAAAGATAGTTGTTAAATTAATGCCAGACCGTTTCCGGGAAATTCCCTATTTAAGAAAGTTAGTCAGGCATGAATTGATGCATGCCTCCGATATGCTCAGTGAAACATACGGCTATCGTGATGAACGCCTCGGCGGCAATCCTATGGAAGAAAGTATAGTCAAGGAGCGATATTGTACTTTTTGGGATGTTTATGTTGATAGCAGATTGATCAGGAAAGGGAAAGAAACGCTTTCTGATAAAGAAGGAAGATATAGAGAATTTGAAGCTCTTTATAAAAAGATTCCCGATGAAGTGAAAATCGCTATTTTTGATTTTCTGTGGCAAGATGAGAATTTAACGCATGATAAGATACTGAGGCTGGCAAAAGATGTGAATGAAGTAATAAAAATTTCTGAAGGGTTGCCCATAAAGCATACTCTTAAGAAGAAAAAAACCATCCTGCCTGGTGCTCAATGTCCCTTATGCCAATTTCGCACGTATCATTGGGTAGAAAATATTGAACAAGATGCTTATCTTGTGAATGCAATAAAAAAGGATTTTCCCGGA
This sequence comes from Candidatus Brocadia sp., assembly GCA_021646415.1. Lineage (NCBI taxonomy): Bacteria > Pseudomonadati > Planctomycetota > Candidatus Brocadiia > Candidatus Brocadiales > Candidatus Brocadiaceae > Candidatus Brocadia > Candidatus Brocadia sp. Next base: position 67,043 of record SOEU01000006.1, on the reverse strand, counting down.
TGGGAACCGGAAGATGGCGTGTGTGGACAATGCATCGAGGCTTACAAAGTTAGGAAAACTGTTTGTTAATATTTTATAATAATTAGGCAATACTTTTTATATAAATGGTTTTTAAATTGAGAAAGGAGTAGGAAATATGAAGCTTACAAGAAGGACTTTCCTGCAGGTGGCAGGTGCAACGGGAGCGACCTTTACCCTTGCCAATAAAGCAATGGCATTTAGGCTCTTAAAACCCGCTGTTGAGGTAGGAAATCCATTGGACGCCTATCCTGACCGTGCATGGGAAAGTGTGTACCGGGATCAATACAGGTACGACCGCACATTTACCTATACGTGTTCACCGAATGATACCCATGCCTGCAGGGTAAGGGCATTTGTAAGGAATGAAGTGATTATGAGGGTCGAGCAAAACTACGATCACCAGAATTATTCAGACCTGTATGGAAACAAGGCCACAAGGAACTGGAACCCCAGGATGTGCCTCAAGGGTTATACCTTCCATCGGAGGGTGTACGGACCTTACCGGTTAAGGTACCCGCTTATCAGAAAAGGGTGGAAGCAATGGGCAGATGACGGATTTCCGGAATTGACACCAGAAAATAAATCAAAATATCTGTTTGATGCCCGCGGGCAGGACGAGCTTTTAAAGGCGTCCTGGGATGATGCCTGGACATATGCGGCAAAGGGGATTATCCATATAACCAAGAAGTACAGCGGAGAAGAAGGTGCAAAGAAACTTATAGAGCAAGGCTATCCGAAAGAGATGGTGGATGCCATGAAGGGTGCTGGCACCCGTACCTTCAAGGGGCGTGGTGGGATGGGTCTTTTGGGTGTCATAGGGAAGTATGGCATGTACCGGTTTAACAATACCCTCGCCTTAGTTGACAGTCACAACAGAGGAGTAGGCCCGGATAAGGCATTAGGTGGAAGAAACTGGTCCAACTATACGTGGCATGGAGATCAGGCCCCTGGCCATCCATTTGTTCACGGGCTGCAGACATCAGATGTTGACATGAACGACATCCGGTTTTCAAAGCTGGTTATCCAAACGGGGAAAAATCTCATCGAAAACAAGATGCCAGAGGCACACTGGCTTACGGAGGTAATGGAAAGGGGCGGGAAACTGGTTGTCATCACACCGGAATACAGTCCATCATCTCAAAAGGCTGATTACTGGATACCGATCAGGTGTAATACCGATACGGCGCTTTTCCTGGGTTTAACGAAAATATTGATGGACGAGAAGCTGTATGACGCGGATTATGTGAAGAAGTTTACTGATTTCCCCTTGCTTGTCAGGACGGATACTCTGAAAAGATTACAGGCGAAGGACATCTTCCCGGATTATAAACCGGAAGATATTTCTCATGGTCCGAGCTTTAAGATTCAAGGTTTGCATGATGATCAAAGAGAAATGATTGGTGACTTTGTTGTATGGGATGCAAAGACCGACAGTCCGAAGCCAATTACCAGAGATGATGTAGGTGACAAACTGGTGGCTAAAGGAATTGATCCTGTGCTCGATGGTACTTTTAAGGTAAAAACTGTTGATGGTAAAGAGGTCGAGGTCATGCCACTCTTTGAGATGTATAAGATCCATCTGAAAGATTATGATCTTGATACAGTTGTTGAAATAACCAATTCACCAAAAGAATTAATCGTAAGGCTGGCACATGATATTGCCACGATAAAACCTGTAGCGATTCATTATGGTGAAGGCATCAATCACTGGTTTCATGCAACGTTATTTAACAGGTCGACGTATTTACCTCTTATGCTAACTGGCAATGTAGGCTATAAAGGTTCTGGTTCCCATACCTGGTCAGGTAACTACAAGGCCGGCAATTTTCAGTCTGCAAAATGGTGTGGTCCGGGATTTTATGGATGGGTAGCGGAAGATGTATTCAATCCAAACCTTGATCCAGACGCGCCTGCAATGGATCTGAAGGTAAAAGGTCGCGCCTATGACGAAGAGGTGGCTTACTGGAATCATAATGACAGGCCGTTGATTGTTAATACACCCAAGTACGGACGTAAATGCTTTACGGGGAAAACACATATGCCGACACCAACCAAGATCATGTGGTTTACCAACGTGAACCTGGTCAACAACGCAAAGCATGTGTACCAAATGCTGAAGAACGTGAACCCAAATATCGAACAAATTATGTCCACCGATATTGAGGTGACTGGTTCTATTGAGTATGCAGACTTTGCATTCCCGGCAAATTCCTGGGCAGAGTTTGAAACCCATGAGATTACAAGCTCATGTTCTAATCCATTTGTGCAGATATGGAAGGGCGGCATAAGGCCGGTTAATGATTCAAAAGACGATGTGATGATCCTTGCGGGCATGGCAGCGAAGCTGGGGGGGGTACTCAGGGATATGAGGTTTAGAGATTACTGGAAGTTTGCCTTAGAAGGCAGGCCCGAAGTGTATATCCAGAGACTGCTGGATGGAAGTACGACCTTAAAAGGTTATACTTTTGAGGATATTGTGAATGGGAAATATGGGGAACCGGGCGTTGCCTTGTTGCTCTACAGGACTTACCCAAGGCATCCATTCTGGGAGCAGGTACACGAGAGTCTGCCATTCTATACTCCAACGGGAAGGTTACAGGCTTACAATGATGAATCAGAGATCGTTGAGTATGGCGAGAATTTCATCGTTCATCGCGAAGGACCTGAGGCTACTCCGTATCTGCCGAACGTTATCGCCAGCACTAATCCTTATATCCGTCCTGATGATTATGGAATCCCTGAGAGTGCAGAACATTGGGATGAAAGAACTGTCAGGAATATCAAGAAGTCATGGGAAGAAATTAAGCAGACGAAGAACTTCCTGTGGGAAAAAGGCTATAAATTCTATTGCGTGACACCGAAATCCAGACATACGGTGCATTCACAATGGGCGGTAACAGACTGGAACTTCATCTGGAATAACAATTTTGGCGATCCCTATAGGATGGACAAGAGGATGCCGGGTGTTGGTGAGCATCAAATTAATATAAACCCGCAGGCGGCTAAGGATTTAGGCATCAATGATGGTGATTATGTCTACGTCGATGCAAATCCAGCCGATAGACCATATGAAGGCTGGAAACCAAACGATCCATTTTATAAGGTGGCAAGGCTCATGTTACGGTGCAAGTATAATCCAGCTTACCCATATGGAGTAACAATGATGAAACATTCTGCATGGATTTCAACGGAAAGAAGTGTAAAGGCTCATGAGACAAGACCGGATGGCAGAGCACTGTCGGCTGGTACGGGATATCAATCCAGTTTCCGTTATGGTTCCCAGCAGAGTATCACGCGGGACTGGTCCATGCCGATGCATCAGTTGGATAGCTTATTCCACAAATCAAAGACAAGCATGAAGTTTGTTTTTGGTTATGAAGCTGATAATCATGGCATCAATACAGTTCCTAAGGAGACCCTGGTGAAGATTACCAAGGCAGAAGATGGCGGTATTGGTGGAAAGGGATTATGGGATCCTGCTAAAACGGGTTATACCGCAGGAAATGAGAACGATTTCATGAGGAGGTACCTGAATGGTGAATTAATAAAGATAGAGAAGGATTAAGCTCTTCGATAAGTCAAAAGTGAGCTAACAGATGGATACCCACATTTGTTAGCTCACTGACTACCATTCGAGAGCCGAAATTGCCTTTTAAAGCAGAGTGAATTTGTTTATGAAGTATTCGTTAAAAGGAAGGAAGGCCGTTATGAAGATATACAAGACAAATGGCTGGAAGTTATGTATGATTTATTTTTTTGGATATATATTATTCTGTGGGGTACCGGATAGTCTTGCTGACGAGAAGAAAAAATACGAACCGATAGTACATGGGGTAATGATTGTATCTATGGATGTCCCTTTGCTGGAAACTATCGGGAATCGAATCAATGTTGAAGTTGTTATAGGCAACGAGAGGACAACAAAGGTGACGACAATATTGACAGTAGATTGTCCTACAGCAAATCAACTCATAGGGCGTGAGGCTGAAACGCTGGACGGCCTGTCTTCAAAAAAAATCGTTTATGGCTGGGATACCAGCGGGCTAAAGGAAGATACTTATACGATACGGGCAGAATTAGAGCAGATACCTGGAGAGACGTATGTCGACGATAACATACGGCAAGTAAATGTTTTTTTAATTCCTTAAGGTGATGAAAAATGATCGTCAATGAAAGCGTATTCTCGCTGGGCATTTCCCTCATCGCCTTATTTTTAGCAGGCTTTTTAGGCGCCAAAATAAACCAATCCCTCGTTGCCATTTTTATCGTAGTCGGCATTATCCTTCAGAATTTTTTCCCTGTTACGATCATCACAGAATTTATCGCCAAACTAGGGATTATCTTTATGTTATTTATGTTCGGCCTTGAATTCTCAGTCGGGAGTTTGATTAATAGTAAAAGAAAATTATTCAATACAGGAATGTATGACTTGTTGTTTAATTTCCCGGTTGGTCTGGTTTTAGGCTGGTTTTTGGGATATGGTTTAATACAGTCAATCTTACTTGCAGGGATTATTTACGTGACCAGTTCAGTAATTGTGGCCAAATCTATCATTGATTTGAGACGTTCGGCAAATCCGGAAACCGAATATATTCTTAACGTCCTTCTTTTCGAGGACATGTTTATTGCCGTGTTCCTTGCATTTATTATTGGCATTGTTAATTACGGTTCCATGGATACAATGGGCGCCTTCTTCGTTATGCTAAAGACCTCGGCATTTTTTCTGTTTTTTATCATACTTGCCAGAACTTCAAAGAAATACATCGAAAAGATCATTGATATTGAACACACAGAATTATTCGTGATATTGATTCTTTCAATTATCGTACTTTCAGCAGGCGCAGCATCCAGAATAGGACTTTCTGAGGCGATTGGTGCATTTCTAGCAGGACTTTTATTGTCAGAAACAAAACAAAAACACAGGATTTCAGATGCAATTAAACCCTTTCAACAATTTTCCACAGCAATCTTCTTTGTTGCATTCGGAATGTCGATAGATTATAAGCATTTAGGAAGTCTTGTCCCCATAGGGATAATCATATTTATTATCTCTTCTTTCAGTAAGATTATTTGCGGTTATTTCATTGGAAAAAAATACGATTTGAACAAAAGAGCTGGGCTAAGACTTGGATTTAGTCTTGTTCCAAGAGGAGAGTTTTCCATTATCCTGGCAGGGGCCATTACTATGAATTCCCATGCTTACCCGTTGCAGTCACTTACCGGGGTCTATGTATTGCTCAGCGCAATTCTTGGCAGCATCATGATGAAAGAATCGGAATGGTTTATAAAGTGGTTTCTTGAAAGAAAAAAGGTATGGGAAAAAATTCCGAAATCAGGAACCAATTAAAGGTCACTCTTGTTTAACTTATATGAAGTCAGAGATAAAGAGAGAAATAATGCACAAGCACTTTTCGGGTTTGAAATGATTTGACTAAAGATGGTATCGCAAAGTATCATAAATAAATCTGTGAATAGCGTGAAAGGGTTTGTCGTGGTGTATAATAGCGGTTAATTTGTAATAAGTTCATTTTAAAAACATTAAATTTTCATATATCATGCGTACTTTCAATTATAGCCTGATCTTCGGAATCATCTTCATTTCCTTTTATTGCCATGTCGTAATTGGATCACCTCCATTAGAAAAAGAGACTTCATCGTTTTCTCAAGTTTCCAAACCATCTTCTGTTGTTATTAAAAAGGAACCTGGGTCTTTTACTATTGAGGAAATACTTTCTCCAAAGAAATACATAATGAGATATTTGGAGACTGCAAGGAAAGAATATCTCCCGGAAAAATCTCCAGATCAAGAACATCCGCAAATTATCGTGGAGAAAGAGATACCCTCAACCGACGCAGAAAATGTTGCCTACCCGGCTGTTTCCCCGGCGGGAGATACCACCACGCCTGTTACCGAAGAACAATCCCTCATCGGAGAGGCGAAGGGCACACAAACCCCGGCTATGAATAACGCATCTCTCCAGGCTGTTACAGGGCAGAAATCTCCTTCTCCTCCGTCTGTTGTGGAGGAAATAGGTGTCCATGAGGACACCCTAGTTGCCGAAGATTCCCAATCAAAGGCCACAGAGAAGGAAATATCTGCTGACAATCTAAAAACAGATGTCCGTTCAACACCAACTATGCCGGGTTCTGCGACCACGTTTACCGCTGAACAACAGTTTCCTGCAGTTGATGAAAGCCTGGCTCAAAGGTACCTGGAGGATAACAAGCCAATCCCGCCTTTGACCGGGGAAGAATTCTTATTTCCTGCCTTTACGGAGAAAAAGGGTTATCTGGAAAAATATCTGCGTGGCGAAGGCCACCGGCCGGGTGCCTCTTTTTCAGAGACCCCGCAAGAAACTTTAGAAGGAAGCGCACCAATGGCAATAGCCACACCTGAACATCAGAGTGAAACTATTGCTGGCAGGGAATCCCTGCCGGTAGAGGCAAGGGGAACTCAAACACTTGTAAAGGAAGATAAATCCCACCAGACTACAGATGAGAACAGATCGACTTTCACTCCTGCAGAGGAATCTTCATATATTGCGAAGGAAGGGAGTCCAGACGTATTGATTAAAGAGGCAAAAGAACCTGAAAAAGGAATATCCTCACCTGAGCCTGCAGCAGAGACAGGAAAAGAGGCAGAAGATTCAAAACCAGCCTGGGACATATGGCATCACGATCCAACTCACGGTGTGATCCTTGCCATTGCCATTACTCTTATTGCTGCCAAGATAGCAGAATGGATCGCCAGGATGTTGCGACTTCCTGCTGTAGTTGGAAATCTGATCATAGGGATGCTTTTGGGTAACATCTTTACCTTTACCGGATGGGATTTTTTCCATTTTCTCAGGACTATGCCGTTCTTAAAAATGGTTTCATACTTCGGAACGTTGCTACTTCTTTTCACAGCCGGTCTTCATACTGACATCAGGGCGTTATTGAAGGTGGGTGCTTCTTCCTTTCTGGTAGCCATCGGCGGTATTATTGTGCCTGCATGGCTTGGGCTTATCGTGGGCCATTTTCTGCTCCCTGATGCCTCTACCGGCACAAAACTTCTTATTGCCATTCTTCTTTGTAATACCGGTATGGGATTATTAATGGCAGTTCTGGGTGAGCTAAAGATAATAAATACCCCTGAGGGCAGGATTTTAACAGGCGCAGCCGTTATTACCGAAATTATCGTAATTCTAACCTTTGGCCTGATCAGTGGGTTTGTTGTTCGGGGCGGGACTTCTGTACCACACATATTGGTTACCATTGGTATAGCTATATCATTCCTTGCCATTATTTTGGTAATCATTCTGCGGTATGGTGAGGGATTCGGGAATTTTTTAACAAAAAGAGTAACAGAGGGTTTGAATATACCGATTGTGGTAATTTCTGCTCTTTTGCTAGCCTTTATGTCAGGGTCAATCGGACTCCATACGGTAATAGGAGCCTTTGTTGCAGGTTTATTACTCCGGAATGTAAAGTTAAATGATTCCCATTACATGGAATATGGCGCCATCGAACGGATAATACGACCGTATTACACGATCCTTGTGCCAATACTCTTTGTTCGGGTAGGGGCACAGGTTGAACTGGAAAGCTTTTTGAATCTGAATGCAGTCCTCCTCGGTCTTGCTATAACAGGCGCCGCCATTATTGGAAAGATGTTTTGTTCTGTTTGCCCGATTGAAAGGCGTATAAACCGCACAATCATAGGCATAGGGATGGCGATGAAACTGGAGGGGACCTTAATACTTGCCGGGATAGGCAGGGATATTGGGATATTGGACGATGTTGTATTTTCCTCGGTTATTATGGTAATTGTGTTTACGTCCGTTCTGTGTCCTTCTTTTTTGAAGGCATCATGGGTTAGACAAAAAAAACGTCTTTCTGAAAAGTTTCATGTCACTGTTGATGAAAAAACCAGCGAAATTTATCTGCGATATAAATAAAATGAAAATACCAATGCAATCTTTCTATACTTTTCATTCTAGATTGCGGCTTCGCCTGATTCCTTTGTACGAACACGGTAAACGTTTTCCACCTGAGAGACGAATATCTTTCCGTCGCCAATGCTTCCCGTCTGAGATTCGCTGATAATAGTATTTACAATATTTTCTACATCAATATCCTTAACGGTTATCTCAATTTTAAGCTTTAAGAGCAGATCAATCCGGAATCTCCTTCCACGCCATACCTGACTTATACCTTTTTGATTACCGTGTCCATTAACCTGCGTAACGGTCATTCCCGGATAGCCCATCTTTAATAAAGCATCTTTCACAACTTCAAATTTTTCGGGCCGGATTATTGCCTCTATTTTTTTCATGAAATAACATTCCCTCCGATGAGAAAGGTCTCATCTCGCTGTGTGGTATATCACCTTATTCATCTCTGTCATAATATCTGGATATTCAGGCCAAACGGGCGAATTTTCCCGGGAGATTGCTTACTTCCGGTGCGTTTGTATTCAGACCTCATCACTATATTATGTAAACAATGGTATACTATCTATTGACATAAGATACTTTGTGAATTATAATATGTCAAGTATATAATCGTATACATAGAATAGAAAGGTATAATCAATTATGAAAATAATTTACCAGAGATGAATAATTATCCTGGGATGTAATTTTACTTTCGAAAGGGCACAAGTATGATGAATATATTAAAAAAAAGAATTGTCATAGTCATTGTTACGTTTCTCTTTTTTGGGCTGCTTCCGCTGGTATTGTTCAGAATGCTTGCATTTCCAAAGGCGAGTACAGAGTTAAAATACGGAATAAAAAATAATCTGGAGGGTATACTCAATAAGCAAAAAGATATGCTCATGCTCTTGCGATACGAAAGGGAATCGCATGCCAGGGCCATTTCAGATTCCATTCTCAGCACATTATTGATTCATGGTGATGAAAAATTTGTAAATCTCATAAATGGGAAAAACGAGCATGAATATCTCAGACTAGAAACACAGTTGGAATGCACAAAGGCGGATTATGGATATAGAGGAATTTTCATTTGCGATGGTGCAGGTATTATTCACGTGGCAACAGAAACTGAAAAATCTATGATCGGCACAAATATTATGAAGGAAAAGGCATTTCGCAATATTCAGGAAACCTTATATGATGGGAAAACATATTATTCAGATGTAATCCACTATTCTTATAGTAACAGCAACAAAGATAACATAGAACATGAAATACCTTCCCTGTTTTTATCTTATCCCATTAAAGGTGAAAATCGCGATGTAATTGGCGCCGTTGTGTTATGGATGGACACCTCGATGCTGAATCAAGCCATGAAAAATGTTGTACTGGGAAAGACCGGAGAAGCTTATCTGGTAAATAAAGAAGGGATCATGATCACCCAATCAAGATTTTCAGAACACATCCGGAATACCGGTGATACTTGTAAAACATGTCATGTTGTCGCAGACCCTGAGAACAAAATAATTACAAGAGGGGTAAAAAGGTGCATTACGGAAAAAGCAACCGGCTATGATCTTGAAGGATACAGGGATTACGGTGGATTACAAGTAGTAGGTGCATGGAGTTGGCTAAAAGATTTCAATATGGGCCTTATTGTTGAAATTGATGCCGATGAAGCTTTCGGTGCCTTGAATAATATTAGCTCGATGATAAAGTCTCTTATGATAGCGATGATCATTCCGGCATTTGCAATGGCAATATTGACTTACAGAAAATTAAGTACCGGTTATATGCTCAAAAATTTATCGGTACCTCATAAGGCGCTGCTGGGAGTAACAACTATCGTTACCATCGGATTTATTATAGCAGTCCTGGATGGTTATGAATTAAGGAAGGAACGCGGGTATCTTCGGGAGCAAAAATACAAAATACACAATCCATTAAATACACTGGGCTCTCTTGTAGCAAAGAGGGATGAAGATTTTATCAAGAGTAAAATTTCCAAGTTTAAAAAGGAGCTTCCAGTCCTAAAATCTGAAAATACAATTTTTCAAGGTAGCAAGGAAAATGAGATTGCCGGAAGTAATGCAAAACAATCTCCAGAAAAATCAGTAATAGCATGGGAATTAAAACAGTAAAAAATGTTTATGAAAGAGGAGGATCTGTATGGATAATCTGCAGGTATCAACAAAGAGCGTACCAAAAATGCTTCCTGATATAAAGGATGCAAAGGGTTGGTATGAGTATGAGCCTTCTTACGATGGCGTCATTACTCATATTGATACCAGTGGTGCAAGGCTTTTTGGATTTCATTCAGCCGATGATGTAATCGGGAAGCAAGTCAAAGAATTGTATGCGCATCCATTTGACCATGAAAAGACATTGTCTATGCTCTTTCGGGATGGGCAAGTATATGGTTATTTTACTTTAATGAAGACAAAAAATGATACCTTGTTTTACATAAAGCAAACAAGTTCTTTAATCACGGAAGGATTATATAAATGTCCATTAAAGGTAAAGACCGAATTTATACTTTTTCAGTATGTACACTCAAGTTAACAGTCGTTTGAAACGGAATATTTTTTTATTATCATCAGAAAACTACAATTATTTTACTGAGATGATAAACTTTCATTGTCAGGAGATTTTTTTATGAATATGTTAGCAAATGAATCGATACAAACACCTAATGGCAATACAAGGGTAATGATACTCGCAACCTTAGCATTTGCATTATGCTTTGCTGGTTGGACACTGTTTGCCCCTTTGGCAATATATTTTCAGGAAGAATTTAATCTGTCTTCCACATCAGTAGGATTATTACTTGCAACTCCGGTATTACTTGGTTCCCTCGCCAAAATTCCTATGGGTATTGTGACAGACAAGTTTGGCGGGAGACTCGTTTTTACGATTATGCTTCTGTTCGGGGCCGTATCTCTGTTTTTTACTGGTTTTGCGCATAGTTACGGCTTCTTGTTAGTGTGTGGCTTATTTTTTGGTTTAATAGGTTCTTCATTCGCGGTTGGAATCCCGCATGTTTCAGAATGGTATCCAAAGAAGAAACAAGGCTTTGCATTGGGAGTTTATGGCGTGGGAAACGCCGGCACTGCCCTCTCGGCTTTTGGAGCGCCTTTTATCGCAGAATCTTTGGGATGGAATAAGGCATTTATCATTTATGCAATCCCATTGCTCTTGATGGCATTTGTCTACTGGTTTTTTACTTCCAATGCCCCAAAATCAGTAAATGTTAAGGTTTCTACCCTAAGCGATAAACTGAAACTCTTCAAATCTTCCAGGCTGGCCTGGGTCTTTTGCTTGTTTTATTTCATGTTTTTTGGATTCTTCGTGTGCTTTTCGATATGGCTGCCATCGTATCTTTGTGATTTTTATAATATTTCCCCAGTAAAGGCCGGGGGGTTCACATCGATATTTGTTTTTCTTTCTTCATTTACCCGAATTCTGGGGGGATATCTCGGTGACAGATTCAATGGAAGAAAAATAATGGTGCTTCTTACGGTAATTGTGCTTGTCATAGCGGTATTCCTCAATTTAAACGTATCACTGGCAACCTCACTTGTGGTGTTCTATGTTATGGGAACTTGTCTCGGCATTGGCAATGGTGTTGTCTACAAACTCGTGGCAGAATACTTTCCAAAAGATACGGGGGCAGTGGGGGGGCTGGTAGGTGCAGCAGGCGGCCTCGGTGGTTTCTTTCTCCCTATAATTTTAGGCACAATTAAAGATTATACCAACAATTATTCTCTCGGGTATATCTTCGTGTCCCTCGTTTGTCTCATGTGTCTTTCATTTATGGAAGAAAAAACCCTGACAAATGCACACCGAAATGTAGCACCTGCAATGCACTGAAGTCAGCTTTTTTGCATTTGGTTTGAATGGTAGGGAGGCGAAAGCCTCCCTACCATTCGCCTGTGTAAACTTCCCAAACGTTAAATTAAGCCTGTAGCAACTTCTGTAACAGTAGTGGCAATGCTCATTGCCACTACATAGTTGGGTTATAATTCCTTCAGGTTAATTTGCAAAATCATGGCCCGATTATTCTCTCATAAGTATCTCACACCATTTTTCCGGTCATTTGTGAACGTAGTAGAAAAGGCTGCTTCATTAAATATCATCAATCATAATTCCAGTTGGTAACCATAGGTATACTTGCCCTCATATTCTATAAACACTCAATATTTCAACACCTTTGAATGATTTGGATGACCGAAGAAAAATAGTTGAGAAGTTAACGAAAGAAGGTGTTTGGAGGAATTTTATCATCTGAATCATTAAAACCACTAAAAATAGGAGAGGAGATTAAAGATATTAAGGTGAAGATGAAACAATAAATCCGAAACGAGTTCCAAGATGAGGCAATAATCAGGAAATCGTTAGGAAAATCTGAGTGCACAAAGGGCTTCCCAGCACCCCTTTCATCCATGGCAGTAGCGCTAGAAAAGTCTCAGTGCAGAAAAGGCCGGCGTTGTAACGCTGGCCTTTTTTTAAGTTTTATTTTTAATCTTGCATCTTTCTGTTTATAATGGTATGTATTTTTTGCATACACTCATAATGGCAATAAAATATGCAGCTAGATCATAACCCATATACTTAAGAAGGAGGTACCGTGCAGATCAGAAAATCTACGGAGATTAGGAGACAGCAAATTGTGGACATTATTCGAACTATTATTTCTTCCAAAGGAATTGAACGTGTTACCATAAGTGAAATAGCCGGAGAAATAGGAACGACCAAGGGGGCTATTTACCGGCATTTTAAGAGCAAAAGAGATATATTAAGTCTGTTAATAGATAATGTTGAGGAAACCCTCATGGAGGCCTTAGATAAGGCAATGGCAGAAAAAGACCCAATACAAAATCTGAAAAATATCTTGCTTGCCCAACTTATTCTTGCAAAAACCCGACGCAAAACATCCTTTATTGTTATCATGGGGGCTATGCAGTTTAGTGATCCCTTCATACGAAGAAAGATTTCGCAATTGATACAAAAGTATCTCCGGAGAATAGAAAAGTTACTTGTCAGTGCTCTAAAATTAGGATTGATAAAAAAAGACATTAATCCAACGACATCTGCAATCGTATTTATGGGACTTATTCAGTCTACGATAACTGTGTGGTCATATAAAAATTTCAGATTTGTACCTCAAAAAATTCATGCGGATCTGTGGGATGTTTACAAACGCGGAATAGGCATTTAATTTGCTTGGTGTCTATAATGAATACGCAGAAATGAAAATGAGTACGAAGTGCCGGGAGAATCGATTATGTCTTTGAAGTATACAAGAGTAAAAAAAAGAAATATTTTCATGCTCATCCCTTTCTCTAAAACCGGGTTAGTGCTGTATCTGGGTATTTGCTTCTTTTGGTTGGGCTGCTGTATCGATATTCAGGCACAAACTATAGAAAAAAAGGAAGTTGAAGTAAAACTCTCTGAGATGGGAGTAAAAGTAACAACAGATGACATTGAAAAGGCTCGAATAAAAGATGAAGAGGTAAAAACGAACGTTGCAAAATCCATGGACGAAATAAAATCCTCTATATCTAATTTGGAAAGAGACAGAAAAGCGATGGATGCTTACCTGGAAAGACTCCGGCAGGAAAAAGAGGATTATTTGGGTAAGGGAATTAGTCAAAAGTTTTTAGAATTACTGGATAAAGAAATTGACATAGTTAAAGAAAAGATAGATATAGACAATGAGCAAATAGAGACATATGAGGATCGTATTGAAGTACTCCATGATCAGTCAAAAGCTCATGATGAAATAGTTGTATTATTAAAGTCAATCCTGGGGTTGGAAGAGACACTTTTAACTTCTCATGAACAAGTCCCCATAGTAAAAAAAGAGGCTGATATTGCGAAAAGTTACATTACGGCAGTGCAAGCCGGTATTAAAGAGAAGGAATCGGTGATATCTTTTTTTACGAACAGATTGGAAGAGATTAAAGCTAAGGTATCTGAAGATGAAAGGAATCTTGCAGAGTATCTGGACACTTTAAAATCGGAGATCGGAGATACTGAACTTACTAATACGATACAGGAAAAAATTGACAGTATTTTACTATGGAAAAAGGCCATCGGCGCACAGTGGATTGCCATATTTGAGACCCGGTTGGGAACGTCCAGGATTCGTTATGATAAAGGCCTGCTGGAATTAAAAAATGCAGAATTCAACGCTGCGTTTTTAGCCGAAAAGGCAACACGCTTGGAAGAAAGGTTGAGATCGGAAGAATTAGCAAAGAAACAGGCAGAGTTGGAGGCAGCGAAAAGAGCCGAGGAGGAAAGCCGAAAGATTGCGGAAAGGACTAAGGCCGAAGTTGAAAAGACCTTGCAGGAAGCTGCAAGGAAAAGTGAGGAAATTGCACTGGAGCAAATGGTGACGACCTCCCCGGAAAAGAAACGGGTATTGGAGTTAGAGTCTGAGGTTCACAAACAAGCTGGGCTTATTGCCAAAAGAAAAGACGAGCTTATTACGGAAGGTGCTCAGAGATACAAAGATTTTACAGAATATAAAAAGTTAGAGGCGGATATTGGCCTTCTATTGAGCAGGGGAGGAACAACAAAAGAGATTGAAGAATCATTAACAAAAATAGAGTCCGATTTAAAGCGGTTCACTGAATCGGTTGCAACTATAGAAAGCCTCATCCCATCGGTAAAAGAAGAAAAAAAGTTCATTTCTGACAATTTTGCCAAGTCCAAAGAGGAAATAGCAACAATTGAAAATGAAGCGACCTCTTTCTCGGATAAAGAATTGGCGCGTCAGGCAATAGAGTATGCAAACCATATCGCGAAAGCGATAGAAGAACAAGTTGGACTTATATCTACGAGACTGGACAGATTGCAGGAACGATTGGAGATCAAAAAAAATGCACTGATACTGCTGGAAAAGACCAAAGAAAAGTTAATTACTATGAAGGCAGCCAATGTTTGGATGAGAATAGAAAGTACCATTTCTTCCCAGACAGTAACAGCAGTGTATAAGGATTTAATGGATTGCTATGACCGGCGGGATTCGTTCTATAACATAATTCCGGCTCAGGCAAAGAATTTTATATCGTATATCTCCCATAAAAGACATACAGTTACTTTTTGGATAAGATTATGCGGATTAATCGGGCTCATTGCAGGATTTTATTTTTCAAAAAAATACATTCACCGATGGAGCACATTCAAAACGCAGGCATTGTATGAAGCCACTGGCGTATCTTACTATAAATCGAGGCTTTTTCCCAGTCTTTTAATCGTGCTTCAGAAGAGTATAAATGCCATATGGCTGGCCATCATTTCTGTATCTATACCTGGCATTCTGAGTATTAAAACCCCTGTAATAACAGCAACGATATATGTATTAACCTTTTTTGCAGTATATAGAATTCTCAAATGCTTTCTCGTTGAGTCCTTCAGCCCGGAAAAGGGTGATAAAAAATTAGTCACCTCTTTAGCATACATCTCTCCCAAACATCTTTATAAATCAGTAAATATCATTGTATTGTTTTCCTTTATTACTTTATCACTAATCGTAGTTCTCAGTACATTTGGGTACAGGAGTGATGTAGTCGAATTACTCTGGTTTGTGTACCGTGTGGGGATTTTAATCCTTTTGCTGTGGCTTGCAACACAGAAAACACTGATATTCAAATTATTGCCGAGTGCAGAAACACAATTTGGAAAACTTATTCATCGCATAATAACAATAATCTATCCGATTTTTATTTCCTTTGTTGTATTGTTGTTCGCGATAAGAACACTGGGATATCCAGTCCTTTCCTATGTATTATTGAAGACGTGCATAAAGAGTTTTGTTATCGCATGTATCGCTTTTTGGATATGGAAATATTTGTATCATCGTTTGGTTCACCTGAGAGAAATGCGTTTTAAGAGGGAAAATCTCAAAAAAGACACCCCTGAGGAAAAAAGATTTCATGCCATCACTGCAATATGTCATATTTCATTGAATTATCTTATTTCAATTATTGCTGCAATAATTATTATTCGCGTATGGGTCAGTACCTTTCGTGATGCGATAGGTTCTCCTGCTGCCCCTTATCTGATCCAAAAAATATTTGGGCAGATAGGGATGATTTTCGGGGCTATTGGTAGCGGACTAAGGTATCGTTTCTTCATAGAAGAAGGCAGATACACAACGCCGATAAAGATTATCATAGCATTAGTTGTACTATTTGCATCCTTTTTTATTGCACGGCATATAAAAAAGTTGCTTGATCAAAAGGTGTTTTATAAGCTCCGCCTGGAGCGTGGGTTGAAGCAAACACTCTCTACCATTACACGCTATATCATCATAGGTATCTCGGCGCTTATTGGCCTTAGTATAGCTGGAATTCCATTAAGGAGCCTGGCTTTCTTTGCAGGTGCTTTTGGTATAGGAATCGGATTTGGAATGCAAAATATTATCAGTAATTTCGTAAGCGGAATTATCCTTCTTTTTGAACGTCCCATGCGTGTTGGAGATGTTATTACACTGGAGGACGGCACCTTAGGCACAATCGACAAAATCAGTGCAAGGAGCACAACGATTACCACACCCGATGAGATTACTATAACGGTACCCAATTCAAAGTTTATTGAAAGCAGGATCACCAACTGGACTCATCCATCAACTCGTATGAGAGGTTCCGTAAAGGTGGGAGTAGTGTATGGTTCCGATACAGCGTTGGTGAAAAAGTGTTTGCTGGAAATTGCCAAACAGAATCCTAATGTAAGATCGTATCCGGAACCTTTTGTGCGGTTCTCTGAATTTGGTGACTCTGCACTGAAATTTGAATTGTATTTTTGGGCGGATGATCCCGGGAAACGCTGGTTTACCATGAGCGAGCTCAATTTTGCTATCGATGAAGTATTTCAAAGGAATCAAATCCAAATTGCCTTCCCCCAAAGGGATATTCATATACGTTCAGTAGTACCTTTTCCTTTCCAAGATATACAGGAACATGTTAAACAAGATGGCAATCAGGATAAAGAAGGCGGATGCGTAAGTTAGGATTTTTATTTTTTTTATTTGTATATTTATGTCTTATGGATAGGGTATTTCCTGATGAGATCAAAACAATCGACGGCGATATTATAGAAGGAGAAGTGGTGGACGTCGATAAGGACTATCTTTCTATCAGACACAGTGGTGACAGCATTAGCTTTCTTCAATGGCGCATTATCAGTCTTATTTCAAGAGACAAGGAGATCATTATAGTACATCATGGTGAAACACAGAAAAAATTTTCTATTCTTAAAACTGAGAATAGTTTATCTGTTAAAGGCATAAATCTTACGACAACGGATAAGATATCGGATATTTATCCCGAAGAGAAGATAACACGTCGTCCTTTATTTGAGCAAGGACTGAAACAATTGGCACAAACAGACGCTGTTAGTCCCACTGTTTCTGACATAAAAAAAGTAGGGAAATCAGAACCGCAAGGTACTTCTCCCGGTACTTTCGAAACAAAAGTTATGCCTGGACAGAGTCCTTCTACCCCGCCTAAGACGTGGAAAGGAAATGTTGGTGCCGGTATTAATATTAAAGATGGAAATACAGAGTCAACATCAACGAATGTAAAGGGAAGTTTCACTAATGAAAGAAAACGAGATAATATGTTTTTTGATGCGCTCGCCCTTTATGAAGTAGTAACTAACAAAGATACAGATGAAGATGTAGAAACTGTTAATGAACAACGTGCTACTGCGAAATACGAATATAAGCACACCCTCAGGTTATATTCCTTTTTCAATCAGTACTTTGAGCATGATGAGATTGAGAATTTAAATTATCGCCTTATTTCATCGCCTGGTATGGGTTATCGTTTTATTCTTAAGAATGATGTCCTAAAATATAAAGCTGAAGGAGGACCAGCTTATACCCGCGAAAGGTTTCAGGAGGGGGGTGTAGAGGAAACATTGGGTATAAGGGTAGGACAATATTTCGATTGGAAAATCCTTCCTACTACTGCATTTTATGCAAAAGCTGAATATGTACAGAGTGCTGAAGATCTTAATGACTGGCGATTGGATTCAGGTGTGGGAATAAAGCAAAACCTTACAAAGTCTTTATTAGTAAATCTGGAATTACTCGATCAGTACGACAATACACCAGGTGAGGGTAAGGAAAAAGAGGACAGGGTGTTCATTGGCAGCGCTGGGTATAATTTCTAATTACATAGGCAAAATTTATGGAGAAAAACCCGGAGTTATTAAAATGCTTTCATTGTGGTAAAGTGTTTCATCCCGATGAATACAGTCAGAACAGGAGTATGAAATGTTTTGGCTGCGGTATGGAGTTGGTTCCTCTTATTGCCGGTAAAATAATCTTCAGGAATACAAAAGGGTTTTATGTGCTATTAGGATTTTTCACGATTATTGCCCTTTTGGGAGCAATAGGGGGTGTTATGCTGGTGCATGGCTGGAACTTCTGGGTCACGTTTGCCATGGTAGGCGGAATAATCTTTTTCATAAGTAAAATATTTATGAGTAAATATAAGATTAGTGAAATTGGTGAGTACTTATCTAGTGAAACAGTTCCGAAAGATCATGGCATACAGCATGGGGCAGTTTTCGACCAATTTGTGATTGATGCTATTAATGATTTGCCGCAAAAATTGAAGGATCGACTATCAAATGTATCTGTTGTTGTAGAGGACAAACCAAACAGGTATGTGTTGGAAAAATTGAGGTTGATGTCAAATACAACATTACTTGGTTTATTTCAGGGTGTGCCGCTCAGCAAGAAAAGTGTTTGGCAATCCGGTACCATGCCGGAAAGGATTACCCTGTTTCAAAAAAATATTGAAAAAATCTGCTGTTCTGATGAGGAGATTAAGCAAAGAATAAAAGAAGTAATACGCCACGAAGTGGCACATTTTGTTGGTTTTACTGAGGAAGAAATAAGAAAATTGGGCTATTAATAACAAGATTAAGGTGCAGCTTCGAAATAGTGAAAAGCAATTGAAAAATAAAATTTGATATCCCGTTTTGAACATAGATTTTAAGGAGATAACAGCATGGCAGAAATGCATTCATTTGACATCGTATGTAAGGTAGAAATGCACGAGGTTAATAATGCAGTTGATCAGGCCAGAAAACAGATAGCAGTACGATATGACTTTAAGGGAAGCAAATCGTCCATTACGTTTAACAGTGATAACTCGATAACATTAATTGCTGATGATGATTATAAAATGGGATGCCTGACAGATATTTTAAAAGAGAAGTTCGAAAAAAGAGGAATCCCCCTGAAAGCACTTAATTTTGGCAAGGCAGAGAAGGCATTAGGGGGTACTGTCCGGCAGGTTCTTACCTTTCAATCTGGCATCCCTATGGAAAAGGCCAGAGAACTCGTCAAATTTATAAAAGGTCTAAAACTCAAAGTACAGGCACAGATTCAGGAAGATAAGGTTCGGGTATCGGGACAAAAGATAGATGATTTACAAACAATAATAAAGACGATTAAAGATCAGAATTATGATTTTGCCGTGCAATTTATAAATTTTAAATAACCGCAACAGCCATTTTCTGTATATCATTTTTTCTCTGCCAAACCTTTTTGTTCACAAATTAAATGAAATATTTCTTGTGCATTCCAATGGTTTGGGTCTATTGATAAAGCCATTCTGGATGCTTCGAGTGCTTTATCGAGTTGTTTCGTGTTAAAGTAGGCCGCGCTTAAGTTGTAATATGCGTCTTTATAACGATCATTATATTTGATGGCCTCTAAACATGCTTGTATAGCCTTTTCATGAAGCCCTTTTCTTATATAAGTGGCTCCAAGATTGTTATGAGCATCAGAGTAATCAGGCTTACTTGCAATAGCATTATGAAATTCATCGATGGCTAAATCGAGAAGATTGGATTTGGCATACAGGACTCCAAGATTATTGTGGGCATAGGGATACCGTGGATTTAACCTCAACACCTTTTGATATTCAAGCATGGCCTCATCAAGCATACCTTTTTTCCGGTAAGTAACTCCGAGGTTATTATGTGCATCCATAGAGCCATCATACAATGTTAGCGCATGTTTAAACTCTGCTACTGCCTCATCTAATCTGCCGGTATCCCGATACATGTTCCCCAAATTATTGTGAGTCTTGAAACTATTGGGGGATCTTTTCGCTGTATCCGTCCACAAGACCATTTGATTTATCCAGATATTGTTTCTTCGTATTGTCGTAATTGAAAAAGATATCAATACAAAAATCAACACCGAGAAAGCTATAGCATTCCACGCTAAAAGTCCCTTTTTTTGAACAAGGTTTTTTGCAAAGTACGGCGGGTATACGTAAGGAGCCGGATTTCTGACTCCAGACACCTGATCCTTATTTTGTGCCTGGTTGCAACCATCGTGTACCCTGCGGGGTTTATCGAAAGATCCAAATTTGTTATCATGAAGCATGAAGAGGTTTCCACCCAGCATACAAAAACCCAGGATAGGCAGATAGAGATATCTCTCAGCCATAATGTTCTCAATAGGTACTATGTTTAATACCGGTAACAAACTGATAAAAAACCACAGAATAGCAAAGAACGCTATTTTTGAGTAAAAAAACATTCTATAGGCAATAACAGCAGTGGTAAAAAGGAGCAAGAACGACAGAATGAAGGATATATCCAAGAGAGAGCTAGAACTGGGTACAACATAATCTGCGCAAAGATTAAAAGGGGAGAGGAAGAGTACAATATAAGAGGCGAGTACCTTGGACATCGTCAGAAAGTTAACAAAAATGCTATCGCCAGGATATGCGACATGTGATTCTACCGGGTTGTGCAAAATTACAAATCGTATCACGAGATAAAAAGCAGCCACAAAAATATAGCCTGGGTAATAATGGATAAATTTGTAGCGGAGGTTTGGTTTTTTTGTAAATATAATATCATACAAAAAGATAAAGAATGGCAATGTAACCGCCATTTCCTTGGAGAATACACCGAAAAAATAGCATGCCAGAGAGGCAAAAGAAAGGGGGCTAAACCGTCGTTCATCCTTACATGATGTAAGGTACAGCAAGAAAGCTGCTATAAAAAATGTGGCTCCAAGGAGATCTTCACGATAACTTACTGCATTCACCGTTTCAGAAAGGACTGGATGGCTTAGGAATAGAAGAACTGCTGTAAAGGAAGTCATCCGGTTTTTAAATACCTGCATAAACAAGAAAAAAAGTAAAACAGAATTGATGGTATGTAAAAGTAAGTTACTGAAGTGGAACCCAAAAGGGTTCAGTTTCCACAAAGCAAAATCGAAAAAATATGTCAGGGTGACTACCGGACGATAACTCAATTCTCCAGAAAACCTGAAATATTCCTGATTAAAAAGTAACGGTAAATTGCTCCATGTTTTTATAAAATGATTATTTACGATGGTAAATTCATCATCGTAAACAAATTGATTTGATAAAGAGTTTAGGTAGATGAGTTGTGATGAAGCCACAAGGATTAAAATAAGAATAGGGAGGTTTGGGGTTTTCATTATTTTCATGTGTTATCACCCTGAACCTGGGAACGGTTTGATGGCTGAGTAGTTATCAAAAAATTATGCCAGATGGCCTGGCAGGGTCTTGTTTCAAGAAATCAGAATTTGCCAAATTCTTTTGAAACGATGTTATAAACTTGTTTGAGAGGGATGCCTTTTTCCTCCGCAATTCTCTTGCAATCTTCATATTCAGGAGAAATGTTTTTGATATCGCCATCAAATGTCCCGATCTTGATTTTTATTTTCCCTAACGGGCTATCCAATTCTTTGAATTCCCGTGTGAGTACTTTACGGATTACTTTATATTTCCTTATGCCAAAGGTGGTTGTTTGATTGAACAAGACTGATTCAACCGAGAGCAGATTCAATTCAGATACTATAATGCCAATGATTATTCCAGGCCGTTCCTTTTTCATCTGAATTGATGTGAAATAAACATCCACGGCACCGGCTTGAAATAATTTATCCATAACATAGCCCAGGATCTCACCCGGCATATTGTCTATGTTTGTCTCGACAACCCACATTTCATCGGATTTCTGGTCTGACGTTTCTCCAATAAAAATACGTAATAAATTAGGGATGTTAGGATTATCATTACTGCCGGCGCCATAACCAATCTGAAGGGTTTTCATTTCCGGATTTGTGAACAGGCCCTCGCCCAGCGTGGTTACTATGGCAGCCCCGGTGGGTGTGGTTAATTCCTTTTCTATATTGACAGATTTTAGCAATTGATTCTTCAGAAGTTCCGCTGTTGCAGGAGCTGGAACTGGGAATGTGCCGTGTTCACAGGTTGTGAATCCGCATCCTGTGGGAATAGGAGAAAAATATATCTTTTCAATCCCTAAACGCTTTATGGCAATTACAGAGCCAACGATGTCGATTATTGAGTCGATTGCGCCAACTTCGTGGAAATGGATATTGTCTATTGGGGTATCATGGATTTTTGCCTCGGCCATTGCGAGCCTTTGAAAAATCCTGATACTATCATCCTTAATGTCGTGGCGAAGGGGGCTTTTTTCTATAATGGCCTGTATATCAGAAAGTTTTAAGTGTGAATTGTGATGGTGACCATGATGGAATCCGCGGACATGGTTATCCTTTGGGGAGATTGTTACATGAACCTTTGTTCCACTTATCCCGGTACGTTTTACCTTTTCTGCGGATATTTCGTACCCATGGAGGTGGAGTTGCGCAAGCTCATCCCTTAGCAGGTTAATATCAAGTCCTGCATCTACAAGGGCACCAAGGGTCATATCACCGCTAATCCCGGAAAAACAGTCAAAATATGCTATCTTCAATTAAACCCTTTCTGCTTGTAGAGAATACTCGGAATCGTTATGTAATGTATATCAGATGCTAGCACACGTTTTCCCATGAGTCAATGAAAAACGATCCCATTTTTATTGACTTATAGATATCCATTTATATAATGCAACTTTTCAAAAGGTCTCGTTTTTTTCGTGTATTTTGAGTCTTCGCGATGAAAAATAATTAGAAAATAAAATGGACATCGGTATATTTGGTGGGTCATTTAATCCAATTCATATAGGTCATTTAATTGTGGCTGAAGAAGTTTGCCAACAGCGCGCATTAGCAAAAGTACTCTTTATGCCGACAGGAATATCTCCCCACAAGGAATCCAGCGACTTGTTAGCATCATTTCATCGGTACCAAATGGTAAAAGAGGCAATACACGACAACGAACATTTTGAGGTTTCTGATTTGGAAATAAAACGTGCCGGAAAATCATATACGATTGATACCATTGGACAGCTAAAAGAGATATACGGAGAAAATCACCATTTGTTTTTGATTGTAGGAACTGATATGATAAATGAAATAGGCACCTGGAAAGACATTGACAGACTTTCTAGGATGTGCCACTTTGTTGTTGTCAATCGTTTTCCGGTTTCAACCAATGGAAATCTCCATAAATCCCTTTTTCCAAAAGGGGAAGTAAGTGGGATGAAGGTATTTTCAGATGAAAAAAAGGCAGAGATCGAACGATTAAAAGTTGTAATTCCACCCATCGGTATCTCCTCAACTGAAATCAGAGCAAGATTAAAAAGTGGGCGAAACATAAGATACCTGGTCCCACGCTGTGTGGAAAATTATATCAAAGCTCATAATTTATACGTGAGGTAGTAAAATGAAATATATTCACTCTGTATTTGTAATACTTCTTCTTTTCATAATACATAATATCAGTTTTGCTCATGGAAATATTGTTGATTATTTTTTAAAAAACCCGAAGGCCTGGGATGACACAAAAAAAATTATCCACAAGAGACCAATAAATGTTATCATTACAGATGGATTGGAGGGGTTGGGATTCGACCTTACTGAATTAACGGAGGGGGATGAGGTAGCTTTGATTTTTATAGAAACTCAAAATGCTGAAAAATTGAAGGGGAAAGGGTTTTGTAATGCGGGAGACAAACTATTACCCGGGAAAAATAGGGTTGTGGCCGTTATTACTCGAAATTCAGGAGACCGCACCCGATTTCACTATAAATTCATGCTTCAAAGGAATATCAATAACGTACCTATTACCGTTTACAATAATGGCAATGCCATTCTGGAAAGTAGATACGACGGCAGTCTGCCAGTAAAAGACATCTCCAATCTATCTGGAATTGAACTCTGCGAGGTTGAAATTCGCTAATTAATTTAGAGCCATCAGTTTTCAGTTGTCAGCAATCAGCTAAAGCTGACCGCTGAAGGCTGATTGCTGACCACTCTTCTTATGATATTTTAAAAATCATTGGAATACTCCATTTCCTGCAGATATGAATAAGATGGGAACTGCGGTACTTATTTATGATGCCAGGTGCAGTTTATGTCGTGGATGTATGAAATGGATCGAACTCCATTCTATCCGAAAAGACGCCTTTGAGTTTATCCCCTGCCAATCAGATGAGTGCCGCACCCGATTCCCGGATATAACAGATGCAGCTTGTTTACAGTCCATTCAATTGGTGCTTTCTCATAAACAAATTTTAGCAGGCGATAAGGCATTGCCGGAGATACTGAACCGATTGAAGGGTTTCAGGTGGTTGCACCCGCTATTCAAGGTGCCCATAATCAGATCACTTTTGTATGCTGTCTATCACAGGATTGCGAAGAACAGGTATAGTATTTCGCGTTTCATAAAACCACTTATCCAGGAATAAAGAGGTGAAATTTCAGTGAATTGATTGTACCCCCTTTTACAGGGATGCCGTCATTATTGACGACATCCCCGTAAGAAGGAAGATGAGAAGGAGGATATGAATTCGTGGCCGGAGTATGGGTCTTTTAGGTACCCCAATACCGACTCACGGTAGTAAATTTCGCATAAATTATGCCAAATACAACGATTCTGATAAGCACTAACAAAATAATTCTTCCGGCACTTCATTGCGAGTATATGCGTTATGCTATATATTATGCAAACATCAGGTGTTGCAACAATATACAGCAGGCTAACGTTCTCTATTTTTGATTTGTTTATTTTCGGGATGACTTTTTGATGAGGGTATCAATTCCGGGCATTAATGCACGAAATTGATATAGTTTATTGTATTTATTGTGCCAAAAAAGAACCGATGTTTAAATTTTGTACATACTTGTTGCGCTGTGTTGAATATTACGACAAGACCCTTCTTACAAATCCGCCCTGCGCATCAAGCCTTTTTTTGGCTTCTTCATAATCAAGACCCAATTTTTGCATAACAATGGCAGCCTTTGCATTACCAAACGCAGAGGCTAATAACATCTTGGCATCTTCCCGGTTGATACCTGTAACGGTCATAATAATACGTTCGGCACGATCGGAGAGTTTTGCATTTACTGCACGTAAGTCTACCATAAGATTTTCATAAACCTTCCCTATCTTGATCATCGTTGTTGTGGTTAACATGTTTAGTATGAGCTTGGTAGCTGTGCCAGCCTTCATCCGGGTAGATCCGGTTATGATCTCTGGTCCAACGATTGGCCGGATGGTGATATCGACATCAAAACTTGGCGTGGTCTCTATGTTACAGCATAAAAAGATTGTCCTTGCATTGCGCTTTTTTGCCTCAAAAAGGGCACCCATTACATACGGGGTCGTACCACCTGTGGTAATACCCACAACGACGTCCCGATGATTTACCTCTTTTTGTTGGATATCTCTTGCGCCATCTTCGGGAAAGTCCTCGGCACCCTCAATCGACTGAAACATCGCCTTCTCACCGCCTGCAATAATACCCACAATCATGTTGGGATCGGTACCAAAAGTAGGGGGGCATTCTGCGGCATCCAGTATGCCCAGTCTTCCACTGGTTCCTGCACCCACATAGATAAGACGGCCACCTTCCTTAAAAGCATCGACGATCATATCAACCGCCTTTGCTATGGGTTCTCTTTCTCTATGAACAGCGGTAAAAACCCTCGCATCCTCAGCATTAATACCATCAATAATCTCCAGGGTGGTTTTGCAGTCAATATTGGTAGTGCGGGGATTGCGCTGTTCGGTTAGCAGTTGGGAACGGTCTTTAATTTCCATAACGCCTGCATGGTAACATCGCTTCTGATGATTGTCAAAGAATATTTACAAAAGAAGGGGGGCATGTTATAAATTACTTTATGAACTTGGAAAATAAACTAAAAAATCTCCCCGCTTCACCGGGCGTCTACCTCATGAAAGATGTCAAACATAAGGTAATTTATGTGGGTAAGGCAAAAAATCTGAAAAACCGTGTGAAGAGCTATTTCCAAAAGAACATAGATTACAGGTTATACACAGAATATCTGGTACGACGGGTTGCCGATATTGACTTTGTACTCACCGAAACAGAGAAAGAAGCGCTCATTCTCGAAAACAATCTGATCAAACAATTTAAGCCCAAATTTAATATTAACCTCCGTGATGACAAGACCTTTATCAGCATCAAACTCGAAATCAGCAAGAAATTCCCGTATCCAAAGGTGGTTCGACAGATCGATGACGACGGCGCAATGTATTTTGGACCTTATGCCTCTGCAAGGGCTGTAAGAGAGACATTACGGTACATTCATGACACTATCCCCATCCGAAAATGTCCGGATAATGTATTTAAAACAAGGGTAAAACCATGCCTCTATTATCAAATCCATAAATGCCTGGGACCATGCTGTGACCTCGTGGATGAAATCACGTATCAGGGACTATTAGATCAGGTGATCTTGATTTTAAAAGGTAAACAGGAAGATCTCATCGGGATGCTGAAACAGCAGATGTATGAGGAATCAAAGGAAATGAGATATGAAAAGGCGGCAAAGATCCGGGATCGGATTCGGGCTATTGAAGAAACGGTCGAAAAGCAGAGAATCCATTCCATGACCTTTGTAGACCGCGATGTTTTTGGTTATTATATGGCAAGGAATGAGGTGTATATTGAGGTCATGTTTATCCGATCGGGTAATATGGAAGATGTAGCTTCCTACCATCTTTCCACAAACCATACTACTATCGAAGAAGTGTTCAGGTCTTTTTTAAACCAGTTTTACAGTCAGACACGATTTATACCCTCTGAGGTAATTATCCCTGTGGAATCTGCAGATGCGAAATTGCTTGAAGAATGGCTCACGGAAAAGAAAGGCAAGAAGGTCGAAGTAATACATCCTCAGCGCGGTGACAAGGTGCGGCTTATTGAAATGGCGCAAAAGAATGCTGAGAATGCCTATCAGGTATCCCGGACCCATGAAGAAGATTTTACGAGAACATTAAAGACCCTGAAAGAAGCCCTGATGCTAAGACAAGTGCCCGAACGTATAGAGTGTTTTGACATCTCCAATATCTTTGGTAAACAGGCAGTGGGCTCCCTGGTCACGTTTGAGCAGGGGAAACCTGACAAATCCGGATACAAAAGATTCAAGATTAAAACCGTGGGGCAAATCGATGATTATGCCATGATGCACGAGGTGTTAGCCAGGAGATACAAACGGGCGGTGGAAGAAGCTGATTTACCAAATTTGATTATGGTGGATGGCGGCAAAGGTCAATTGGGTGTGGCCCTGAAGGTGTTTGAGGAGTTGGCAATAGGTAATGTTGACTTGATTGCCCTGGCCAAAGGCAGGAAGGAAAGCAATGCGCTGGGCGAAAAGATTGGAGAACAGATCTTTGTACCGCATATGTCAGAACCTATCGCACTGGCACCATCTTCACCGGAACTCTTATTCCTCGATAAGATACGAGATGAGGCCCACCGATTTGCTATTTCGTATCATAGAAAGCTCCGTGATAAGGAATATTACAGATCACCCCTTGA
Organism: Candidatus Brocadia sp.; assembly: GCA_021646415.1. NCBI lineage: Bacteria > Pseudomonadati > Planctomycetota > Candidatus Brocadiia > Candidatus Brocadiales > Candidatus Brocadiaceae > Candidatus Brocadia > Candidatus Brocadia sp. The sequence continues at coordinate 39,336 of SOEU01000006.1, read as the reverse complement.
TAAAATTCCCGGAATCGGGATTGCACGCAAAAAGAAACTCATGAGGTGTTTCGGTAGCATCGAAGGCATACGAAACGCCACAGTTGAACAATTGAGGGAAATCAGTAAAATACCATCAAGGCAGGCAAATGAGATCTTTAATTACTTTCATAAGTCTGAAACAGCAGCTACTCAGGCCACGAATTATCACGAATAAACCCAAGCATGCATGTTTCCATTTGTGGCAAAATAAAATTTGAGAACTGCTCTATGACGACAGCAGAAATTATTACTATAGGAACCGAAATCATACTGGGGCAGATTGTGGATATAAACGCTCCGTATGTTGCAAAAAGTTTAATTGAAAAAGGAATTCAGGTACTCTTCCAGACATCCGTTCGTGACGATAAAGAATTATTGAAATCTGTCTTGAAGATTGCCGGAGATCGGGCAAGCCTGATTATTACAACAGGAGGATTAGGCCCCACGGCAAATGACATAACCCGCGAAGCCGTATCAGAACTTTTTGGCGTTCCACTGGTATCCGACAAAGAAGCCAGTATTCGTATCAGGAAATATCTGGAGAGTCAACACGGAAATATGCTGGATGGATATATGAAGCAGGCCTTAATCCCTGAAGGCGCCCTTATAATCTGCAATGACAATGGGACTGCAACGGGGTTTGTCCTTCAGTACGATAACAAAATAATCGTCTGTTTACCAGGTGTTCCGGGAGAAATGCAGTCCATGATGAATAAATATTTGGAGATTTATCACAAACAACGCAAGTCAGATGAAGGATGTACATTGACAAGAAACGTACATACCTTTGGTATTTCCGAGCGTGCTGTGGAAGACAGAGTAAAAGATTACATGGCAACAGAAGGACAAAGGAAGGCAATGACATTGGTACACGATGGCATTGTAACAATAAATATCCTTGCAACTGCAACAGAAAAAGAAAATACTGTAAAAATTTTAGACAGGGCAGAGCAGGATATTCGAAAGAAACTTGGTCATGCAATATTTGGAGTTGGTGACGAGACACTAGAACATGCAGTTGTCCTGCTCCTGAAAAAATGTAACAAGACGATTGCCGTCGCTGAATCCTGTACTGGGGGACTGGTTTCAGACAAACTCACGAACATTCCGGGAATTTCTGAATTTTTTTTGGAAGGTGTTGTTGCTTATAGTAATAAGGCGAAGATTGATCTGTTGGATGTTCCAGAGGAGTTAATCCTGAAGCACGGTGCGGTGAGTCCAGAGGTGGCAAAAGCCATGGCTGAGGGTATAAAAAAGAGGGCTTTGACAAACATTGGTGTCGGTATCACAGGGATTGCGGGACCTGCTGGTGCTACAAAGGGAAAACCTGTGGGTTTAGTCTATATTGCCATAGCAGGGGATAGTTTTGATGAGGTAAAAGAATGTCAGTTCAGAGGTTCCAGGATAGATATTAAAATTTTTTCGGCAAATACTGCATTGAATATGATACGTATCAAATTGCTGAACGTCTGTTAGAATCTGTAGTTAAAATTTATTGCAATAAGATGGGTAATGAGGTCGTAGCGTCCATCTATAGGTCCTCCAAGAGCATCTCCAACGGTATTATCTATCTTCCTGTTTTCGTAAAATACCACACCGTAAGCGAGGTCTACCCATTTGTTTCCCTTTTTTCCCCAACCGTATCCAAGTCCTGTAAACAATGCATGCCGGCTACTCTGAGGGACAGAGGGCTCAAAGGTTTCACTCGGAACGGGGGACTCATGGAAGGCATAACCTCCTCTCGCTTTCAGTGTTTCAGAGAATTTATATTCTCCACCCAGCGCAAAACCCCAGGTATCATGCCATTTCCGAACATCCTCAATTTCTGTTCCAAGGAGGGGATTTGGCGGATCAAGGTCAATTCCGAGAACGTCAAAACGTGACCAGTTGGTCCACTGGACGTCTGCTTCAATACTCCAAAGATTCCCCTGTCTATACGCATAACCAAAAGAAAGCATCTCCGGTATTGTGGCAGTTGTGCTGGTATCTGAATCAAAACGATCGAAGCCGGTTACTGCAGCGGGTAATCCGCTGAGTTCCAGATTACCATCAAAGCCTATATCTGCCTTGCTTCGGAAAGAAATACCAATACTGTGTTGTGGCGTGATATTACAGAGTATTCCGGCATTATACCCAAAGGCATCGCCATTCATTTCAAGATCCCGAAATCCCTCAGGAGCGCCTGATACTAAAGGGGGTATGCGACTTTCCTGATTGGAATCGGCATAATAGTAATCAAGTCCTGCGCCGATCGAAAGAAAAGAGAAAGGTTTAAAAGTAATGGTGGGGTTGATGTTAATAATAGTCAATTCAAAATCCGTTATTACATACCGTGAAAATCCATCTTCGTCCCATTCACCCTGGAGTCCGTAAGGAACTGTTATGCCCAAACCAGCGGCTACTTTATTTCCTAAGATGGGAGTGGCAAAAAATAAATTTGGTATGATGTTTATACCTGTATCCATATCTTCACTGATACCATTGCCGTGATATTCTACTGAAGGGAGGACAAAACAAGAACCCAATGAAATCTGAGGTCTTTCTAATTGTGTTAGCCCAGCTGGATTAAATGCGATTGCAGATGCATCGTCTGCACGGGCTACAAAAGCGTTTCCCTGTGCGAGCGCCAGAGCGCTAAAGACAGGATTGTGGAATCCCGAAGCAATCTGTGCAGTGGCGCAGGCAGACCTGAAGGAGAACAAAAGGAAAATGGCGCAAACGAAAGCAAGTCGCTTCATGTTATCTCCTAATAAATGGATGCCCGCGTTTGTTAAGCAGGTTATAAAAGAGATTTATGATTCTTCTCCCTGTTCATCTCTCGTGCATAATTCGCGGTATCTGGCGATGATGGTAAGTATTTTTTCAGTTAAGGCAGGCACAAATTGAATATATATCCCTTCCCGGATAATTTCAAATGCCTTCTGATGGGAATATTTTTTATGGTAATGTCTGTCGGTAGTTAGCGCATCATAAGCATCTACTATCGAGAGAATACTGGCCTCAAAGGGAATTTCATCTCCTTTCAGGCGATCAGGATAGCCATTACCGTTATACCATTCATGATGGTGACGTACTATGGGTAAGCATTCTTTTAAGAAATCTATAGGCTCAAGAATTTTATAACCTATCTCCGAATGACGCTTCATGACAAGAAATTCCTCCTCTGTAAGGAAGCTCGGTTTTGCCAGTACAACGTCACCAACCCCAATCTTTCCTATATCATGAAGGAATGCACCGTATCGCAACACTTCAATTCGTGACTTATGAATACCCAGTTCTTCAGCTACAAAGGCAAACAGCTGAGACACTCTTTTCGAGTGACCCGCTGTATAGGAGTCTTTGGCATCTATGGCAAGCAAAAGGGCTTCTGCGGTTGAAAAAAAATTCTGTTGAACAGCCATTCTCAGATTCTCCACCAACCTGTCTTTTTCCGATAATTCGATGTGATGGCTTAAGGCCTTTTCCGTTACTGCAAGGATTTCAGAAGGTTGAAAGGGTTTGATTATATAATCAAACGCACCATTTCGTAAGGCTGTAATAGTGGTTTGTGTAGAAGGGAATGCCGTGATCATGATTATTGGAATTGTAGCATTTACAGAACGCATCTGCTTCAAAAAATCCAGACCGTTTGCCCTGGGCATTTTTATGTCGAGGAAAATCATTTCTGGCTTTATGTTGTTTAGGCTGTTAAGGGCTTCATCAATGCTTGACGTGGCAGAAATGGAATACTTTTCCTTCAAAATCATTCTTAATGACTCCCTTACACCAAGGTCGTCATCGATTACAAGTATGCTTGCCGGTTTCATTTTTTGTTCCATAGCATAAGCCCTTTATATTTGACTATGACATTTTTTGTACCAAATCTGCAGGAAAAATTCAATGAAAAACTGCAACATGTGAAATTTTCAAGACTAATGACTATTTTGTTGAATCTGTAAATAAGCCGCTGCTCGCGCGCTATTTTACAACATTGTTTATTCTTTCTATTTTTAGAAACAATCTTGCTCGTTTTGTCCATAATTGTCCATTTGTTTCTATTGCTGCCTTGATGAGGGCGTATATTTTACAAAAATGATCATTTTTGCCTATTTGCGGTAGTATTTTACATTAGTTAATTATAAAAATTATAAATGACTAATTTTGTCAGCAGCTATCTAAAAAGGAAAAATATTTCAACAAAATCTGTTGCGGAAATGTACACTATTTCACTTCAAGGCCTTAAGTACAGCCATCCTTCCAATTGTTTAATGGTTGTAAGTATAGAATTAAAAAGAACTTTCTATTGATAAATAAAATATTTTACTGTTGGCACGAAAGTTGCTTCTTGCTCATAATTGTTCAAATAGAACTACTGTGACTTAAAAGACCTTTTACTAGTTTGAAAGGAGATCGATATGCACTCTTTTTTGGTGGTCTCAAACGATAGTTCGGTGTGTGGGTTATTTAAAAAGTCTTTAAATGGGGTTAATATCGTTTATACTGCCAGGACACCTGAAGAAGCGTTACAAATATGCCTCAGAAGAGATATTGATGTAATTTTTTTAGATATTTTATTAAATGATGATGGAACAAACAAATTCTTGGAGAAATTGAGACAAACGAATATTGACCCGCCAATTGTTGTGTTAGTCCCTGAGTCGCAGCCGATGCTATCCGAAGAAGCCCTGAGAATGGGAGCGTACGAACTCCTTGAAAAACCTCTTCGAAAAGAGGAAATACAGCATGTCTCACAGAGAGCCCTGGAAAAGCACGAAATAAGAAGAGAATTGGGTTTTCTTCAGTCTCAAATAAAAAATTTAATGCCAGTGGGGAAAGAGAATGGGTTATCCGAAATGGCGTGTAATAAGCAAACAAGTACCGGCGACATGCATCTTACCTACAAGGAAGTCTTCCAGAAGTTCTCGAAGGTATTAACGCGTGTTCACGATCTTGGGAAACTTGCCGATATGACAGTTGAGGCAATGGCAGAGATATTCAGGGTGGGCAGGGTAGGCTTTATGCTGATATATAGAAAGGAGGGCCTAAGCCGGCTATACCGTTGCCAGGGTCTGGATGAGGTAGCCGCTAAAAATGTGTGCTTCGATATTAATCACGGAACCATGCAGTGGTTGGCCAAGAATCATCAGATATTAAATAAGGATGTTATCGATAGGGAAGTTGCAACGAACAAATTAACTATGCGTGAGGCGATAAACATGCAGAGGGAAATAGAGCTTTTACAATCGCAACTGTGCGTTCCTATCTTTGCTCATGGGAGTCTTAGTTGTGTAATCGCTTTGGGGAACAAGGTTACAGGAAAAACGTTCTTTGATGAGGATATCGAATTGCTATCCATGCTGGCAGGATATATAGGCATGGCAGTGGAGAATGCATTTCTTTACCGGGAGGTAAATCTCAGGAAAATTCGAAATGAGAATATCTTAGAAAATATCCCTTGCGGTGTAATTGCCATAAACAATAACGGTAAGATTAATACTTTTAACAAAAGTGCTGCAAAGATGCTCAAAATTTCTCCGGATGATGTAATAGGAAAGGATGTCAAACATATTGGCTCTATATTTGCAAATATTATCCTGAGAACTTTAAAAGACAAAAAAACTTATGAGGCGACTGAGATTGAGCACCCCATTACCCGTTCTGCCTATGCAGTGAGCACTTCTTTATTAGATAGCGCGGGTGAATTAGGAGCGATTATAATATTTTCAGATATAAGTGAGATTAAGAAATTGCAATCGAGCTTAAGTAATGTTGAGAAACTGGAAACGAAAATAAAGAATTTAGAAACCCGAACATTCTCATCTGGTATTTCTCATATGTTAAGTAATGAGCTTGTCACACAGCCAGCCTGATTACTGGGAAAAAAGCTTGTGGAACATTTTGCCTATAATACGGGAAGAGGAGGTAAATTTGACAATCCATAGTAAGTATTATCGAAGGATTAGTCCCGGATGGGGCAGGTCTTCAGGAAGAATGCAAAATATCCCGCTTCCATCTGTGTTAGAAAAAGTATATAATTTCGTATTGGTTTTTTCAATAGTTCAGATAACAATCAGTTAATATGCTGAATTATGGTGTCATGATATAAAGGGGAGAGGTCATAATTTTCATATCTTACCGGCCGATTACTGAGAATTTGCTATGAAAACCATATTGTTAGTTGATGACGAAATCAGTGTTGTAGAGTCCCTGCGGCTTATCTTAAAAGACAATTATAAGGTTATAAGCACGAATAGTGGAAAAGAGGCCTTAAAGATACTGGATAAAGAACGCATAGATCTCGTGCTGCTTGATTTGAGGATGCATGAAATGGATGGGATAGAACTGCTAAGGAGATTGCAACCCTCTTATCATGAGACAGGCGTAGTGGTATTGACTGCTGTAAATGACGTCAAATCGGTTGTTGAGGCTGTGAAGCTAGGCGCTTTAGATTATATTGTGAAACCATTTGAAATTGAGGAAATCAAGATAACTATTGAAAAGGCATTGGAGTTTAAAAGTTTAACCAGGGAAGTTCGTTATCTCCGCTCGGAATTTAGATACCATTCCATAGACAGGTTAATCCACGGGCACAGTCGAATGATGGAGTATATAATTGATATAGTTTCCAGGGTATCACGGGTGGATTCAACGGTCCTTTTAAGGGGAGAAAGCGGAACGGGCAAGGAATTAGTGGCGCGTGCGATACACTTCGACAGCAACCGGCGAGAGAATCCGTTTATTGTTGTAAGTTGTCCAAATCTGGCAGGCGACTTGTTAGAAGCTGAACTCTTTGGCCATGAGAAGGGGTCATTTACTGGTGCATATGAAAGGAGATTGGGGAAGTTTGAAATAGCTGAAGGTGGTACCATATTCCTTGATGAAATTAGCGAGATAAATCTTCCTTTGCAGGCAAAACTTTTACGTGTTTTACAAGAAAAAGAGTTTTCCCGCGTTGGTAGTCATTCTGTTATAAAGTCGGATGTACGAATAATTGCCGCAACGAATAAAGATTTAGAAGCAATGATTAAGGACGGACGCTTCCGGGAAGATTTGTACTATCGTATCAACGTTGTTCCTATTTATCTACCACCCCTTCGCGAGAGAACAGAAGACATTCCACAATTAGTGGAACACTTCTTCAACATCTTTCGAAAAGAGTGTCACGCAAAAACAGAATTTATTTCTAAAGAAGCTGTGGATGCATTGTCGAAATATCATTGGCCTGGAAACGTAAGGGAATTAAAAAATATAATGGAAAGAACTATTGCTCTCTATGGCAACGAGACTACCCTTCTCCCTGAATATCTACCTTCGGAAATCACGGGTATTTCTGGTAATCTTCAAAGAGTGAAAGCAAATATAAATTGGAGAATTTCCCTGGAAGATGAAGTGGCGCGGGTTGAAAAGCAACTCATTGAACAGGCGCTTCAAAAATCCGGTGGTGTGAAATCAAAAGCTGCAAAGCTCCTTGGCACTACCCGGCGCATTATTAATTACAAGATGCAAAAGTATGGAATCAGAGATTCCGGGAATTAGAGTATTGATGAAAAAACGTATAGTAGTAACAGGTATAGGTATTGTTAGCCCGCTTGGCATTGGCATACATGAAAACTGGGAGAGATATCTGTCTGGCATATCGGGGATTAAGCAAATCGAAACAGAAGGTAGAGACACAAAAGTATATGCTGGCAGTGTGCCCGATTTTGAATCCGAAACATGTATTCCCGAAGCAAAAAAAGATAAGACAGATACTTTTAGCCGTTTTGCTTTGGCCGCTGCAAAGATTGCATTAACCGATGCAAAAATTGGTAACGAATTTGACAAGGAAAAGATTGGGGTCTTTATCGGTAGCGCTTTTAGCGGGCTTAACATCATAGAAGAGCAAATTAAAATGCTTTACGAAGATGGTCCAAGAAGAGTTCATCCCCTTTTAATGCAAAAGAATCTTACGAATGCCCCATCTGGTGAAATTGCAATAGAATTTACTCTTAAAGGTCCTAATATAGGCTTTTCAAGCGGTGCATGTTCAGGGAATTATGCAATAATTCATGCATTTAATACAATACAACAGCACGATATCGATGCAGTGGTTGCAGGCGGGACTGAAGCACCACTGTGTCCAAGAGTTTTTGAAGAATTAAGACAGAAAGGATTGTTTCATTCAAATATCCCTGGTTTAAATCGAGCTAGCTGTCCATTTGATATTGACAGAAAAGGCTTTGTTTTGAGTGAGGGAGCAGGTATTATTGTTTTAGAGACGCTGAGTAGCGCTGAGAAACGGGGGGCAGATATCTATGGAGAACTCGTTGGATTCGGGGTCTCTTATGGTAATACTGATTACGCAAATCAGAGAAAATCTGGTTTTTATTCTAAAGTTTCCTGTATAAAACAGGCATTGGATTCTGCGTCCACTGTTCCATCAGATGTGGATTATATTAATGCAAGTGGTATTTCGGGAATAAGAGAAGACAGAGAGGAATCTGAGGTGATAAAGTCTGTTTTTGGCAAAAATGTTCATAAGATTCCAGTAAGTTCAACGAAGGGTAGTTTAGGGTTTTCAATTGGTGCATCGGGACCAATTGATGCAATCTTTTCGTTATTATCTTTAAAAAAACAGGTTTTACTGCAAACAAATAACCTTGAGAATATTGATCCAAAATGCAGTTCAATTTTTATACTTAAAAAACCGGATTTCAGGCCTGTAAACACAATACTGTCAAACAACTTCGATTACAACGGTAATAATGTATCACTGCTATTCAAGAGATTTTGAGATCATTGACAGAAGGGTGTGGAGAATGGTGAAAAAGATTTATATCTTTTGCATGCTCTGCGGTAGAAACAGTTATTCACAAAACTCACAGGAACTGTACTAAGAGAAAATGGGCGGACACATTGGAAAAAACAGAGTCGTTGTAACGGGAATAGGAATCATTACACCAATCGGAATTGGAATAGATGCGTATTGGGAATCTGCCATAAATGGGAAATCAGGAATATCAACAATTTCGAGATTTAATGTCGAAGGTTATCCAACAAAGATTGCCGGTGAGATAAGGAATTTCAATCCTGAAAAATACATGTCTGATGATTTTGCCGACACTTTGTGCAGATATTCTCAATTAGGTTTAGCAGCAGCCCGAATGGCAGTGCAAGACGCAGATTTAGAAGTAAGCAGTTTAAACAAAGTCGGGGTATCAATCGGAGTAGGAGCTGAAACATTATTATACTACGATGAAAAAACTGCAATTGAGAATAACAATTATATTTTACGAACGAAACCTCCCGCAGAAAACAAGAACATTGCAAGTGTAATTTCAGATTTTTTTCACTTTACAGGTCAAAACTTAGTTGTAGCTACAGCTTGTTCAAGTGGAAATCAATCTATTGGTATTGCAAGAGATATGATTCAATCAGGTCAGGTTGATACCGTTTTTGCCGGAGGAGTTGAGGCGCCTATTTTTCCGCTTAATCTCGCGGCTTTTTGTTCATTGAGAATAATGTCGAAAAGAAATGACCAACCGACAAAGGCCAGCAGGCCTTTTGATAAGGACAGGGATGGGTTTGTAATGGGTGAGGGCGCCGGTATATTGATTCTTGAAAAGGAAGAAAAGGCTTGCGAAAGGGGAGCACATATTTATGGTGAAATCGCCGGTTATGGAGCAACCAGTGATGCCTTTCATATGACCATGCCATCACCGGACAGGATGCAAATATGTAAGGCAATGAGTTTGGCAATAGAAGATGCCGAACTGAATATTACCGACATCGATTATATTAATGCACATGGGACATCTACATTAGCAAATGATCGGGGAGAAACAAAGGCGATAAAAACTGTTTTCGGAAACAACGCTTACAGTATACCAGTAAGCTCAACAAAGTCAATGACGGGACATTTAATGGGTGCTGCTGGCGCGGTTGAACTCATAACCTGTATTTTAGCAATCAAAAAAGGTATGATCCCTCCTACCATAAATTTAGAAAATGCTGACCCTGAATGCGATCTGGATTATGTTGCAAATAGAGCAAGAAGGAAAGAAATTAATACCGCTCTTTCGAACTCTTTTGGCTTTGGAGGAAATAATTCAACCATAATAATAAAAAGGTTTAATGCCTGAATCTATCGCAGAGATGATGTATCTGATCAATAATTTATCTGGCAGAAACAAAACAATGAACCCTGACAGGGTTGACTCACGAATTTCGTACTTCGGATTTTGTCTTTTTCTGACTTTTTCGGGTTAGTCATCATGTTGCACTAGCAACACCCTGAAACGATGAAAATGCGATTTCTGTCCTATAGTGTTGGTATATTTATGTTTACACTTATTTACCAGGCCTTATTTTCGAACCAGGAGGTTAGGACAATGGAGAATGTGGCAGAAAATTTGATTAAAGAAAAGCTAAAAAAAATATTAACAAAGGAACTGAAAGTAGAACTTGAAGATATTACCGATGACTCACATATTGCGGATGATATTGGTGTAGAATCAGCTGAAATGATAAATTTATTGTATAATATCGAAACAGAGTTTGACGTGGAAATTTCTAATGAAGAAGCAAGCAAAAATTTAACAATACAAAAGATGGCCGATCTAGTGAAGGAAAAAATTAGCGCAAAATCTAGATAATAAAATCACCGTACTTGCTGCATCAAACAAACCATTCATTTTAGAGGGTTTTATGAGTGATTCTGGCAGTGTAGACCTTATGTTATGGAATTCGTTCATGGGAAAGGCCTATTCCGTTAGTGACTGCTTTAAGGAAAACGGTATTGGAGTACTCGCCAGGGCATGTAAGAATGCGGATTTTAACATTGTTATAGAGGACCCGGCAAGAATCGAATTTTATACCGCATTCACAAAAAACGATTTTATGCCAAGGCTATCTGAACTCGCTGTGAACGTCTTTGACACGAAAAAGTGTGAAGATACAGTATCTTTAAGACAAGAATGGGACCTGCTCCAGAATAATCTTGCGAGTGCGATCAAAGAAAAAATGGAGAAATATGTTGAAGGTCTGGCTCAAAAGGTATGCGAGAATCGGGTAAAAGTGCTTGGGATCAAGACCTGGCTTGGCGATAGATTTGCCTACTCTGAAAAACTTGCACAAAGGGTCAAAGAACTGAGTTCAAGCACCTTGGTGATTGCTGGTGGCCCTCAGGTTAATCAATTTAAGACACATACATTGGAAAATAGCCCTTTTGAGTTTTGTATCGATGTTGAGGGCGAAGTAACCCTTATACAGATTGTGAATATTGTAAAAGAACTATATTCCCAGGGAGGGTCTAAATCTGATGTTATAAAAAGAATTACTGACCTTGCAGAAGCAGGTAAAATTTCTAATATGATATATAAAAACAACAACGGTGAGGTAAAAGAAACATTCATTCAAAGGCTTTCTTTGAACTCAAAACCTTTCCCTCTCTATGAAAAAGATGATGGAAAAGTAAATATTGCAGTAATAAATGAATCGTCTGGTTGCTATTATGGGAAATGTAATTTTTGTACACATCCAAATATTACCGGAAAATACCAAACCAGAGATATCAATATAACCATGCAAGAGATCAGGGAAACTATCATGGAGATGGGCATCGGACTCTTCAGATTTGCAGGATCAACAACACCAGTTTCTCTCAGCAGCCGGATCGCTGAGGCTTTATTGGCAGAAGGGTTACATATTGAGTATTCAATGTTCGTCCGGGCGGAAACCAGGGCAAAGGAACGGATGCCTGAGCTGACTGATGCTTATGAAAAAATCATACGTTCCGGCCTTAAAGCTGTTTTCCTTGGTGTTGAAACGGCGAACAATGATATCCTTTCAAGGGTTATGGACAAAGGTAATTCTGTGGAAGATATATATTATACCGTTAAAGCCCTAAAGCAGGCATCTTACAAGCAAAGAACACATCTTGATGTAGGTGTAAGTTTTATTTATCCTTGCCCAATACCTTCGGGTAGCACGATTACCCATGAACAAATTTTAGAAGAAAATCTGTATTTACTTCAAAAGTTAAAAAATGAGAATTTCAAACCGGATTCAGTCCTTGTAACTCCGGCTGCGCCTCTTCCTGGTACTGCATGGCAAAAAGAGCCTGAAAAATTCGGATTCGATCTGCCTGATAATTATTACCAGACTGTCCTCCGTTATGAGTATGAACTGACGAAGGATCCAAGCACGTGGCCTGAGTTGAATATCTCCTTACATGGAATAAAGTTCGTGGATATGCTTAAGATGTCCGGACTCATGGAGAAAAAGGTCAGAGAAATGGGTTACGTAGTAAACGTCTCCGACGAACATTGTCTCGCAGCGAGGAGCGCAGGATTCCTGGGGCAGAGAGGTTTAGAGGAATTCAAGATGAGAAGTGATTTATCTCTCTTAACAACAGACTATGGCTTCCTTAATGATGTCTATCAGAAAATAAACACACACAGCCGTTTACTGGCAGAAAAAAACTTCACTTCAAAAAAGAAAGAAATTTCTTCTGGGGGGGAAGTCCCTTGATAAAAAGACGTGTCGTTATTACGGGTCTGGGAATATTAGCTCCTAATGGTAACGGAAAAGATGCATATTGGGATGCACTTATTAACGGACGATCAGGTATAAAGAGGATCACCTCTTTCGATCCTACTCCTTTCAGTACTCAGATTGCTGGTGAAGTGAAAAACTTTAACCCGTGTGATTACTTTGACCCGAAATTGGTCAAAAGAAGCGCAAAGTTCTGCCATTTTGGTGTTGCTACGGCAAAAATGGCAGTAGCGGACTCAGGTATTGATCTCAGCAAGGAGGATAGTAACAGATGTGGCGTTTGTTTTGGAACTACGATAGGTGCTGAAAATGATATATACGAACACCAGCACAGGAAATTCTTGGAGTCTGGCCCAACGGCAGTTGGCCGCTATACTGCACCAGAGGTTACACCGCATGTGGCAACAGGTTATATATGTGCAGAACTAAAGATTAATGGGCCAAATTCGACTTTGTCCTCGGGATGTTCAAGCGGGCTTGACGTTGTAAACTGGGGATATAGTATGGTAAAGCGCGGAGATGTGGATGTGGCAGTTGTGGGTTGTGCAGATGCCATGATTTTTCCCTTTGCACTGTCAACTTTTTGTTCCCTGGGAATACTCTCAAAAAGAAATAAAGAACCTGAGAAGGCATCGAGGCCGTATGATAAGAATCGGGATGGTCTCGTAGCAAGTGAAGGTGGGGTATCAATCGTGGTTGAGGAATTGAATCATGCCTTGAATAGAGATGCAAATATATATGCTGAGATCGTATCTTATGCCACTGCATGCGAGGCGCAAGATGTTTTTCATGTGGAATTAAGCGGGCAGACGTTGCTCTTTGCACTGAAACAGGCATTAATCACAGGAAAAATCAGAGGAGATGAAATAGACTATATTTGTGCTCACGGAAACGCCATCCCTAGTTATGACTTGGCAGAAACAAATGCCTTTAAAACTTTCTTTGGTAATCATGTATACAACATCCCCATAAGCTCAATTAAGTCCATGACAGGTCATGCCTTCGCTGCAGCAGGCGGTTTCCAGGTAGTGGCAACAAGCCTTAGTTTAAAGAACGGTATTATTCCTCCAACAATTAATCTTGATGTACCCGATCCGCTTTGCAATCTTGACTATGTTCCGCACACCGCAAGGTATTTCAGTGGGGAAACTGCGCTTATAAATACTCATAGCGTGGGTGGAACACACGCTGTTCTCGTGCTAAAAAAATACTCGTAGGTAAGTTCGGCTATGCTTGCAACCCACATCGTGAACATTTTCATATCTTTGCTATACGCAGGGCTTGGATTTTTTGTATTCTTGAGAAATCCTTCCAGCGTCATTAACAAAAGATTTTGTATCGTTGCGAATGTTTTCTGTGTTTGGTCATTCCTTGTTTTTTTTACACTTCAGGCTGCAGACCCTGTGTTGGCTGCCTTCAGGCTGAAATTGGTTTTTTGTGCGGCCGCCTTTATTCCTTCTGCTTTTTTCTTTTTTATTTCCGTCTTTCCCGATCGCGTGGAAAGACCTATCGACCGATACTTTAGCATAATTTTCTTCATCGTAAGTATCGTTTTGGCGTTCTCTTCTTCTTCTATTGTCGAGACTTTGTCCTTCATCAATCGATTACCACAAGCAAAGTATGGTCCATTATTTCCTGTATTCTGGTCTTACTTCATAGTATGTATGGTGTATTCTTTGTATGTTCTTTATAAAAAAAGCATACGCTTTTATGGAATAAAAAGATTACAGATTCAATACTTATACTTTGGAGTAGCAGTGTCTGTGCTCCTGGGGGCCATCACGAATTTCCTCTTGCCGGCAATGGGAATATGGCAAGTTGAGAGCTTTGTGCCCCTGGTTACTATCCCTATCCCGACAGCAGTGGCTTACGCTATTGTAAAGTATCACCTTATGGATATTAGTGTAGTAATCAAGAAAAGCACGGTTTACGCTATTCTCTCTATTATCCTCAGCTTAATCTATTTTGCCGTTGGGCTCGTTGTGAGTAATATACTTCCTGTATCAGAGTATACAGAGACGGTTAGTAATGTAATTTCAATCATAATAATGGTCTTAATCTTTGTGCCTGCCCGGGAATCAATTCACCACTTTATCGAGAATCATCTGTTCCATACCAAGTATAGTTATCCAAAAATACTCAGTAACTCTACAGTAATGTTTTCATCTATTCATGATTTGGATAGACTTCTCCGTTTTGCAATTCAATATTTATATGATTCCGTAGGTATCGAGAAGATAGCAATACTAATAAAGGATGAAAAAATCAAACAATACAGTTTAAAGGCAGCTATAAATTTTTCATCCAAAGAAGATTTATTCCTTCCCGGCGATGCTGCTGTTGTTACGTGGCTTTGCCAAAATAAAACTGTTCTCTCACGGGAACAGTTAAATCGCTTTTCGCATGATAAGCTTGACCGTCTGTTAGAAAAAACATTAATATCAATGGATGTAGATAGTTGTATCCCTATCCTTCACGGGAAAGATCTCTTTGGCATAATTCTATTGGGTAAAAAGGTTGATAAAAAGGTATTTACACAAGAAGATATCCAGATGTTCCTCGCCTTTTCGGGTCAATTGGCTATGGCAGCTAATAATGCTTGCCTCTACTCAGGGTTGAAAGAAGCCAAGACCTACAGGGAGAATATCCTTCAGAGTCTCAAGTGTGGGGTTATCACGATAAATAATCATGAAGAGGTTACCCTTTTAAATAATGAGGCAAGAAATATCCTGGGACTGGAAAGTACAAGTTCAACTGAAATGATACTGAATGCCCTTAATAACGATATTTACAAACTATTGAAATATACGCTTAAAAATAATAGAGATCATACTGACATTGAAACTTTTATTGAAAGAGGTAGTACCAGGGTCCCGTGCAGTGTAACCATAACACAGCTCAAAACCGAATCCGGAGAGAAGCTTGGGGCATTGATAATTCTGACAGACCAAACCGAATTAAAATTACTTCAGGTGGAAAAGCAACATGCCGACCGACTTGCCCATTTGGGCTCCCTTGCTTCTAATATTGCCCACGAGATAAAAAATCCCCTTGTGGCCATAAACACTTATTTTCAACTGCTTCCATACAAGAAAGACGATCCGGAATTCCACAGTAATTTTCGGGAAATTGCTTTAAAGGAAATAGGAAGAATTAACAGAATTATCGAAGATATGTTAAATCTGGCAAAACCTTCAAAGCTCGTTATACAACACATAGATCCCCATTGTGTGATAATGGATACTATAAACTTGTTAAAGAATGATGCTGCAAAGAAAGATATTGAGATAACAACAATGTTAGACGGAAATAGATGCCAACTCATTGCAGATGAAGACAAGGTAAAACAAGTGTTCTTAAACATTCTGCAAAACAGCCTTGATGCATTGTCAAGCAAGGGACATATTCAGGTAAGCACTTACCTGGTTGATAATCTTTCGGAGTTTAAAAGGATGGCAAAAGAACACTCTGGCAGCGTATTCTTCTCGTTTGTCTCGTCTCTCTCAAATAATCTGAGTAAGCAGTATTTTGTTATAAAAATCTCAGATAATGGTACGGGTATACCTGCTGAAAAGATTTCACATATCTTCGAACCTTTCTTTTCGAATAAAGATAAAGGCACCGGACTCGGCCTTGCCGTTGTGTACAGAATTATAAAGGATCATGAGGGAGGCATTTATGTAGAAAGCAAGGAAGGGATTGGAACAGATTTTTATATTGGCCTGCCAGTGAATAGTATAGGTGCCAATAGCAGTATTAACGCAAGGTCAAAAGACACAGACATCTTTAACCCTATAGCGAAAGGCATGGGAACCTGTACAAAAATTTAATGGTTTTTTTGACACAGTCGCCATGCCACGAAAGCGGCACATTGAAATCTTGAAGACATTTTAAATGTTTCGTAACACTTTAGTTTTTTGAAAAACTATCAAGGCAAAGCCTTGTGCTGATTTCGCCCCGGAGGGGCAAATTGCTCATAGGCAGGCAATTTATTGCCTGTGTTAAGAGAAAGATAAAAATAAGCCCTGTAGGGGCGAATGAAGATTATGGATACACAATCGTCTCAATCGTCCCTACGGGACTGTATTTCTCTTTGATAAAAATACAGGCAATAAATTGCCTGCCTATTGCCTCACGTCCCTATAGGGACTTAAAAAGCACAACTCATCTTTCAAAAAACTAAACTGTTTCGATGTTTCGATATGTCCCCTTACTGGAAACATCACGACGTCGCATAAAAAGAAATTTCTGCATCAGGTAGTTGCTTCTAACTCTTGTAATCTGCAATCTCTTATCTTTTATATTTCCCCATCAATTGGCCTTCAGCCAGGATATGTCCTTCCATAGCCTCCAGCAATTGCTTTTTCGTAGATCCGGCCTCAAGATTAATTTCTGTGTCCAGCGCATACAGTTTGAAATAATATCTGTGTGTACCACCCGGTGGGCATGGTCCGCCGTAGCCGATTTTACGAAAATCTGTTATTCCTTGCCTGGCGCCATTTGCAAGTATCTTCTGAGGAGGTATATTTTCTGGTAACTCCTGGACATCTGCAGGTAAATTGAAGAGAACCCAATGTACCCATGTACCCATTGGTGCATCTGGATCGTCACAGATAAGGGCAAGACTCTTTGTACCTTCGGGAACTGAAGTCCATGAAAGGGGAGGAGAGATATCAAGACCATCACAGGTATACTTCTTCGGTATCATGCCACCTTCCCCGAAGGCAGTGCTTTTCATTTTGATTTCCATAGTATTTCCTCCTGCAGTATTGGTGTAAAATTGACCTGTACTCTGATAAAGGCATAGTAAAGTGAATGCAATAAGTAAACAGCGCACATTTTTAATCATCAATATTTCCTCAAACTGGCGATGTCACTCAGGAATCGCCCTTTAGAATACGTTCCCTTCTTCATCGGATAAAAAACCCTTCGTTTCTTTGAATCGGAGAAGGTGAGTATAAAACTTATTAATTATGTCATCGGCATGTTGGTGAATGAGCCCTTTTAATTCTTTTAGCAAAGTTACGTCCCGTTCTGTAAAATCTAAAAAGTTCCTGCGGGTCTGACGCTCCTGTTCACTGAGGCTTAGCTCACCAATAGGCATAATGTGTTTTTTCATGAAAGATTGTTAATGTAAAGGGCGGGTAGGGTAAACGCGCCAATTATCAGAGGGGTGTTTGTAAAACTCTCTTTCGATTCCACCAAAAGGCTCTGTTCGGGCGAGCAGTTTAGATTGATCTTTCTCTGAGAGGGTCTTAAACTGGTGTGCAAAACTTACATTCTCTTTAAGCTGCTCAATACTATCCATACCTGAAACTAAAGTACTGACGTGCTGACTCCAGGCAAAATATAAGCATTCTTTTACCGTAGCTACTTTATCTTCCAGTAATGTTCCGTTTGCTGTTGTTTTCATTGCAAGAATCCCAATATCGTATTTCACCGCTTCCGGAATGACCTGTCGAACAAAACTCAGATAATGTGGGTCCACAAGATTCACGGGAATCTGCACCGTTTCAATACTGTTGTGATGCCTTTGAATGGCTTTCGCGAGCACTGCCGGGTTCCGATGCCCGGTAAACCCCACATGCAGGATCTTTCCTTCTTTCTTTGCCTGAAGGGCCGCCTCAATGGCACCTCCGTTCCTGAAAATGGCATCTGCATCCTCCACCGTTTGCACATCATGGAACTGCCACAAATCAAGGTAATCGGTTTGCAGCCGTTTGAGGCTTTCGTGCAATTCATTCATTGCTCCGGTCTTGTCCCGCCTACGACTTTTGGTCATGATAAATGCCTTGTCCCGCCGGTCTTTTAGCGCTGTCCCAAGGCGCCTCTCGCTGTCACCATTATTGTAACTCCAGGCTGAATCGAAAAAATTAACCCCTTCATCGAGGGCAGCGTGAATCATCCGGATGGCGTAACGTTCATCTCTCATTCGACCAATGTGATAACCTCCTGCACAGAGGATGGAAACCATCTTTTCTGTTTTACCCAGACGACGTTTAGGCACCCCTTCGTTTTTATCATCTGTTGTTGCAAAAGAAACCATGTCTACCGGGAAACCATGATGCAAATTCTTTGTAAAACCCAGACCCAGGGCAACGGTGAAAGTACCTTTAAGAAAATTCCTGCGATTGGTAAAGTTATTTTTCATAAACGCCATTTTATCAATTCTCATTAATTTTTACCAAAATTTCGAAATCTAATTTGGTTGATTATATATCGTTAGGCCTGAAAGGCCGTTAGTATATAGCAGGGGGTGAAGCCACCTGGAAATAAAATGGTACATATGTAAACCCCCAAGGGGTGAAAGAATATTGTTGTCATTTACCCATGAGATGGGAAAATCAATCTCTTGTCAGTAAGGATTTTTCTTTCGCCCCTCTGGGACTCGTTGTTGTTTGTTCTGTATTTAATTTATCCAGGGTTATAATCTATGGATATAGTCAAACAAATTGGAATTTCAAAATTTAGGTAACAATTGTAAGGAAATGAGTAGAAATTTTTAAAAAAAATGGCTTTGACTATTTTACTTCCTTAATTGCCCATTCCCAAAGACTACGAATTTATACGACGTGAGTTCTTCAAGACCCATGGGGCCCCGGGCGTGGAGTTTGTCGGTGCTAATACCAATCTCTGCTCCCATACCAAATTCATAGCCGTCAGTAAATCGCGTAGAGGCATTGACGTACACAGCGGCCGAATCCACCTCTCTGGTAAATTTCATGGCATTACAGACATTATCTGTGACAATCGCATCGGAATGATTCGACCCATATTTGGTAATATGCGTAATAGCATCATCTATTGTATGTACAACTTTTACGTTGAGGATCAAGTCAAGATATTCATTGTAATAATCATCTTCGGTGGCTTGTTTTATATTGCCTAAAATGCTGCATGTCTGGTTACAGCCCCGGATTTCTACTCCGGCATCCTGCAATTTTTTTGCTATACCCGGCAAAAGTATTGGTGCAATCTTTTCGTGTACCAGCATGGTTTCCATGGCATTACAGGTGGCAGGGCGCTGTACCTTTGCATTAAGGCAAATCTCCTCTGCCATTTTGAGATTTGCAAATTCATCCACATAGGTATGACAGACCCCTTTATAATGTTTGATGACAGGGATGGTGGATTTTTCCACTACCGTGCGAATAAGGGCTTCGCCACCTCTGGGAATAACGACGTCCACATATTGATCCGCTTTGAGTAAATAGTCAATAGCCTCACGTTCGATAACCTCCACGAGCTGAATGCATCGTTTGTCCAAACCGGCCTTTTCCAGTGCGGATGTAAGTATCCTGTAAATAGCAATGTTTGAGTGGATAGACTCCTTCCCGCCACGCAGGATGACCGCATTACCTGCCTTCAGGCATAATGCCGCCGCATCAGCAGTTACGTTGGGCCGGGATTCATAAATAATAACGACGACGCCAATGGGTACGCGTATTTTTTGAATTTGCAGACCATTTGGGCGGGTGTTTCCCTGTATGAGTTCTCCGACAGGGTCGGTAAGATTCACAATCTGCCTGACCCCTTCGGCCATACCCTTGATCCGGACATCGGTAAGACGGAGCCTGTCGAGGATGGCTCCGGAAAGTCCTGCCTTTTGCGCAGCCATAAGGTCTTTTTCATTCTCGGTTATGAGTGTGGCAGCAGAAGAGATAATGCCATCGGCAATATTGTTCAGTGCTGCATTTTTTGTAACAGTGCTGGCAGAGGCAATAACGCGTGATGCCGATTTTGCATTTTTAACAATTTGACCGATGTAGTTTTCTATATTCATAATGGTATGAAATTAAATAACAGGCCGCGGTAACAAGAATAATTAAGGCGGGAAACTGCCATGGAAATGGTCCATCAAAGAGAAACGTTATCCATCGATTTTGCGCAACTGTTTTTACGGGTTCCTTCTTACCGGTGCTTTTAATACGGAAACGATATTTTTCATAAAAAACCTCATCTACCCCAGTAAGCCCAAGAAGCTCGCGGGCTTCTCTTTCGATACGGACCGGGTCGCTCTTCAGGGCAGAATACTCCTTTTCAAGCTTGGAATTTGCTGCCTCAAGTTGTGACGCCTGTTTCTCAAGTACATTTTTTATTTCCAGCATATGGATTCTCTCTTGTCTGGTCTTGCTGATTATCGAGGAAAACAAAATTACCACGCAGGACGTTATAGACACCATCACGACAAATTTACCCCAATACGAATCTTTCCCAAATAATTTTTCCCTCTCTGGTTTACCGGGAGGTAATGCCAATAAGTCAGGAGAAGGTATGTGATAATCATTGCTGCCATGGACGCCTACGTTGACATTTTGCATAATTTGCCTCCGTAAATTGCATTGTCAGAGAGATCTTCTTCAATACGTAAAAGTTGATTGTATTTACATATCCGATCGGTTCTGCAGAGAGAACCTGTTTTAATCTGACCTGCATTCGTTGCCACGGCAATGTCGGCAATGGTCGTATCCTCTGTTTCACCTGAACGGTGTGAAATAACAGTGGAATATCCATTCATCCTGGCCAGCTCTATGGCATTGAGGGTCTCCGTAAGGGTTCCGATCTGGTTGACCTTGATCAGAATGGAATTCGCTACTTTTTGTTCAATCCCCTTTGTCAGGATTTCTGCGTTCGTTACAAAGATATCATCGCCAACAAGCTGGATTTTATCTCCCAGCTTTTCTGTTAACCTTTTCCAGCCATCCCAGTCTTCTTCTGCAAGGCCGTCTTCTATACTGCAGACAGGATACTTACTTGAAAATTTCGCAAAGAGATCGATCATTTCATCGCTGGTCTTTTTTGCACCGCCTTCCGCCCGTAACACATACTTACCATCCTTATAGAATTCACTGGCGGCTGGATCCAGCGCCAGGTAGATATCCTTACCTGCCGTATAACCGGCTTTTTTAATTGCTTCAAGAATCAGGTCGAAGGCCTCTTCATTGGTCTTAAGATTTGGAGCGAAGCCACCTTCGTCACCCACGTTGGTATTGTGTCCCTTCGATTTCAATACAGAACGAAGGTTGTGAAAGACCTCGGTACCCATACGTAATGCCTCTGCAAAGCTGTCCGCATGGATGGGCATAATCATAAACTCCTGGATATCCAGGTTGTTATCTGCATGCTTGCCTCCGTTTAAGATATTCATCATGGGCACAGGCAGTACCTTGGCATTCGTTCCGCCAATATACCGGTAGAGTGGAAGACACAGGGCGTTTGCTGCTGCCTTGGCCACAGCTAAAGAAACACCCAAAATAGCATTAGCGCCCAGTTTTTCCTTGTTTTTTGTTCCATCTAAAGAGATCAAAAGATTGTCAATCTCGACTTGTCTGGTAGCATCCATTCCTTCAAGTTTATGTGCAATAATTTCATTTACGTTTTTAACGGCAGTCTGCACACCTTTACCCATATAGCGTGACGGCTTATCGCCATCCCGAAGTTCCAGCGCCTCCCGCTTTCCCGTGGATGCGCCGGATGGGACGGCGGCGCGACCCATCGCCCCGTCCTGTAAGATCACGTCTACTTCTACGGTAGGATTTCCCCTGGAATCCAAAATCTCTCGTGATTTGATACAACATATGGTAGTCACTGGTTGCTCCTGATATATTAATGTATGCTTATGATACAAGGTAGGTTATAAAAAACAAAAGTATCCGTTTTATAGTAAATTTCCCGGAACTTGTCAAACAGATTCTTGAAAAAACAATTGACATCTCTTTCTAATTTGCTATTGTGTTGAAAAATAAGGTGCAGACAGGAGCCAAAAGTCACAAGAAAACACAGGTGCAGGAATTTTGATTTTTCGCTATAAAATCCAAAATCCGCAATCCGAAATGAACACATCAATTATTCCGTGCCTCTGTACCTCAATGGTTATTTGCCAATAAAATTGTGGAAAGACCACAAAAATGAGAATAAGAATAACCCTCTCGGCAGATAGATCCGGTGTCATCGTCTTCAACTACCAGCACCAGATCCAGGCCATCATCTATGGTTTCCTGTCCAGGTCAAATCCCGACTATGCCCAATGGCTTCACCAGCAGGGTTTTATTTACAAAAAAGACAAGCGGTTCAAGCTCTTTGTCTTTTCCGGCATAATATTCGACGGCCCGATCAAAATAATCCGTTTAAATAACACAAACCATTCAAATAATGTAGCTAACCAATATAACATGGAAGAATCTCCCCGCCTTGCGAAGGAGGGGGATAGGGGGTGGTCAAAATCCCTTGGTATCACTCTGGGCGTTAAGCAACCACCAAACAGTTTAACCATATCTACTGGCTTTTCATTCAAAGCTTCTCAAACCCATCCCTTCACCTTCTCCTTTCAGATCGCATCGCCGGTTGATAAATTCATTCAACACCTCATAGATGGCATATTCCGGGAAGGGAATGAAATAACCCTGGGACGACAAAAAATAACAATTTATAGAATAGAAACCCTTCCGGATCCTGTTGCTTTTAATTCCGAAATCCAAAATCCAAAATCCGAAATCTTACTGAAACCGCTTGAATCTCCCATCTTCATCAAAAAGCCCATGCCGCCCGGCCGGCAGGACATCTTCTTATTCCCAGGGGACGAAGGGTATGCAGAATTCCTCAATCAGAATCTTTTGCACAAATACGAGACCCTTCATGGTAAGCTTTTTGGTGGCGAACCTCTGAAATTTGATTTTCACACAATCAATGGAAAGTCTGTGAAGCAGTTTACTATATTTAAAAAGGGATCAGACGGCAGCAAAAAGCCCGTTAACATAAAAGGAACACTGCAGCCGTTCACCGTAACGGGGGCGGAAGAATTGATCAGGATCGGCCTTGAGTGCGGCTTTGGGCAAAACAACAGCATGGGATGCGGATATGTGGAAATGAACAGGGATGGACAGGATAGGCAGGATAAATTTGTAGAGACGCAATATCTTGCATCTTTGAAACAGAGATAGGCGGGGTAGGAATGATAATGAATGGGAGTCAGAATTGTTGTCAAATAATACAAGACTTCCAAGCCAATTCATAGAAGTTCGTATTTTTTTTAAATGCCGGAAAGTTGATTTATTATAAGACGATAAAAGTTCATGGTATTGATAATCTCTTCCGACATGTTCGGGTTAGATATTATGAGACTGGATAAAGGGCAGATTGAAGTTGTGGACGATGCTATGGCGGAAGTGCTATGCCACAAAACACCGGCAGAAAGGATCCGCATTGGTTTTAACATGTGGATATCAGCGCGTAATATGCTCATGACTTACCTGAAAAAAACTCATCCTGAATGGGATGCCAAAAGACTTGCCCAGGAAGTGGCCAGGAGGCTTACGCATGGGGCCGTTTGAACTGCTACAAAAGATTGTTGAAATCCTTGAACGACTTCGGATTCCTTATCTGGTAACCGGGTCTGTCGCTGCTATGGCATATGGAGAGTCACGATTAACGAATGACATTGACATTATAGCAGATATAAAAGAAGAACATATTCCCGGCTTGCTCAATGCCTTTCCTATTCAGGAATTCTATATTAGTGAAGAAATGATAAGGAATGCAATTCGTTGTAAAGGACAGTTCAACATAATACATCCGGTATCAGGTTTTAAGATAGATGTAATCATAAAGAAAAATACACCATTTGACGAGTGCCGGTTTAAACGGATACATCGCATCTATCCAGCTGAAACATACCAGGCAAACTTCTCATCCCCGGAAGACGTTATCATAAAGAAGATGGAATTGTATAAAGAAGGTGCTTCTGAAAAACACCTGAGAGATATTACCGGAATCCTCAAAATATCAGGTGACATCATCGACAGAGACTACGTCACCCAATGGGCAGACAGATTGGGCACTCGTGAAATCTGGGATGCAGTATTAAGGCGGTTGGAGGAATAAGGTAGCTAGTGTTACAAATACGAGTGAATTTTTTAAACGACGTAATTGGGAACAGGGATGCACAGGATAAACAGGATAATTCTGCAGAGACAGCGTTGAAGCAAGGATAAAAGGGGGGTGGGCTAAAGATAACTGTAAACTAAAAGGGGATGGCCTTCAGGCATATTTGGAAGAATTGGAGGAGACGACTACAGCCTCGCCTACTTTCGACACACGGGCAAATGGCATGACTTCATGTCTGGCCCGCTTGGCCTATGTCTCCAGGCGACCAAGGATAATGAATTTGGATTATTTTGGATCTTTTAGCAATAGCGAAAAGGTCGTTGAAATATGATACCCTTTTATGTAATTCAAAGTATGTTTTTGTATATGGAATATTTACACAAAAGGTAATACGGTAAAAGAGTCTATGAAAGGATTCAGAAGAAAAAGAAAGACGAGCAAGGCGGCGAGTGGTTGTTTAGCAAAAATTACCGGGATAAATACGAGTTCGTAAGAAAGTTATTCAAAGAATTCAGGAAGATACCCGCAGATATTAGAATTGATACAACAAAACTTAGCCCAAGCAAAGTCTATAAAACGGTTATGAAAAAATTAGCGTTGTATAGGCTTTGACCATTTTATTCACGGCTTAAACCGCTTAATCAGCTTGAACTGTTTAAACGGCTTAATCTGCCTGAACAGTTTTTTTATAAAGGAGATAACCATGTACTTCGAAGATTTAGAAGTGTGGAAGGCAGCAAGAGAATTAACAAACAAAATTTACAAAATTACAAGTAATGGTTCTTTTTCAAAAGACTTTGATCTTAGAAGCCAAATAAGACGTGCCTCGGTCTCTGTCATGTCAAACATAGCCGAAGGATACGAAAGAGGAGGCAATCAGGAACTTATCCAGTTTTTGTCAATAGCAAAAGGGTCAAGCGGAGAAGTCCGCAGTCAGATATACGTTGCTTTGGATCAAGGCTATGTTGATGAGAATGAATGTAAGCGATTACTCGATGCCTTTAAAAAACTGTCAATAATGATTAACAACTTTATGGAGCATCTAAAAGGTAGCGGTTACAAAGGCTCAAAGTACAAGATGCCAAAGCGAAAGAGTATGAAAGAAACGTTAGATGAAATGATGAGGAAAATAAATGTAAAGAACGATAAAACCGATTAATCCGCTTAAGCCGTTTAAACGGTTTAAACAGTTTATTCGGCTTGAACAGCTTGTACGGTTTAAACTGCTTGAACACTTTTATAAGGAATTGACCATGCCATTATTCAATCGGACGGGAATCCGTGGGTGGTGGATGCGAGGGGGAATAAGATATGGAATTTACGCAATTTCAGAAGCATGTAATTAACAAATTGAAAGATGGTAAGTCGCTGCTTCTTGTTGCTCCAACTGGCTTAGGGAAAACTCTTGCCGTCACGGGAGATATTCAGGATAGGTTTTGTAAAATGGTTTATGCCGTCCCGTTAAGGTCGCTTGGCAATGGAATTCAAAAAGAGATTTCCACCCTGAACCGAAATGGTAAGCAAATACCAGCCGTTATCCATCATGGGGATGTTCAAGAAAGCAAGTTGTTCGGTGAAGAAGTTGTTATAACAACCTATGACCAGGTTGTCTGTGCTGTCCCCGGCTTGCCGCTCAGTCTGCCTCTCAAGGCAGGGCATGCCATAGCAGGGGCATTGCTGATGTCGCGTCTGATCCTAGATGAAACTCATTTGGCTTGGAGTATCTCTGAAAAGGCATTGTCAATTTTGCTGGCAATTATAGATTTTAGACAAAAACTTGGTTTGCAAACCGTTGTGCTGACAGCCACCCTGCCAAAAAAAGTAGCAGAGATCATTTCCGGCCGATTGGGCTTGGAATTGGTTATCGTGGGTGAAGAAGAGGTTGCAGAGGATAAAGGGCTGCAACTCCGAGAAAAAAACAGAAAAGTGACTATCTCAATGCTTGAACTGAAAAACAAGGGAAAGGGTGAGGATAAGAAGCTTGACTGGCAGCAACTTGATGATAGATTGAAAAATACTCAGGACAAGCGGATATACTTTGCTAATACTGTTGAACGACTACAAGAAACCTATGACCGATTGATAAAGGCCAATGTAAGCGCTGACAAAATCATCGTTCTCCACAACCGTATGCCTCGTTCATGGAGGGCTGATGCAGAGCAGAAGGCCTATGCTTGTTTTGGGAAAGAATCGCTGAATGGTGATTGGATTTTACTGACAAATCAGGTTGCGGAAGCAGGTCTTGATATTTCTGCTCCATTAGTCATCTCTGATCCCGCGCCTGTGGATACACTGGTGCAAAGGGCTGGACGATGTGGCAGATGGTTCAGGAACGGTGAAGCCAAGGGACAATTCATTGTTTTAAAGGCGCCTAAAACGGAAATAGAAAAATTATCCTTGCCTTATAAGCCATTAGCGTTAGTCATGGCCGCTTTAGAATCTCTTCCCGCAGATCAACTACTTACTTGGACAACTGAGCAATCATGGATAAATCAAGCTTGGGGCGGCGATTCTAAAAAAGCTGTTGAATCAGTAGAAAAATCGCTGAATGAAACAACCTTTGCCTTAAACCTTTTCGACCGTGCCGCACAAGAGCAGAAACCCGGCGAGATTGCAAGCGTATTCAGGGAGATTTTATCTGTGGAAGTTGCTGTCGAAGAGGGCGATTCGGTTCACATAGACGACTTGGCGCAGCGAGACCTGCAAAACATGCTTATGCAAGGTCAATACCCTGAGACATCTTCTATTTCTCTTGGCAGCGCATGGGGGTTAATAAAGAAAGCGCCGGGCAAGTGCGCTGTAGTCCAGTATAACGAAGATGGGGAATTGATTATCACACCGACAGATTCTGTCAGACCCAGTGATATCTTGATTGTTCCATCATCTGTAGCCTATCTGCACAGAACTAAAGGACTGTGCTTTGCCAAAGATGGAATTGAAATACAAGACGCAATTCTGAACAGCAACTGGCTGGAAAAGAAAGGAAGATCAGAAGAATCTTTTAAGAAAGAAGGCAGAAAGCTGCAAACCCTTTGGGGCCACACATCAGGTGTTATGGAAAAAGTTCATCAGCGTTTTACGGAAGATGGCATGTATCGTAAAACACTTAAAAAGATTCTTCAATTTCTTGAGCCTGATAAAGATGCTGACAGCCTTATGGATCTCGTTGCAATGTTGAGTATGCTTGCTGCCGGCTTTCACGACTTGGGAAAGGCGGACAAGAGATGGCAGGAGAAAGCTGCAAAAATTCAGGGTGAACCCATTTCGGAATTTATTGGTCGCACTTCAAAAACAGGAGATTCTATAGGTGTTCCGCATACACCGCCTGGATATAACGCCATGATAAAAGCCTCTGTTTTATTGATCGGCTCTCTTGGTTCATCCGAATATCTAATCCGTTCCGTTGCTTTGTCAGCAGCCCGCCACCATTCAAGCTTTTTGAATCCGTCTCTGGTAAAGCATCATTTTGAACCTCATCCGCTAACAGATGACTTTATAAAAGCAGTCTTAAAAAACATTTCCGCCCCTGAAGCAATATTAAATCAATCCGGTGAAATCCTTGAAGCAGCCAAGAAAACGCCTTCAAAGGAAGATGTGCCGTTGTTATTGCCGAATGTAGACCTCTTCCCCATCTATGCCCTTGTTGGTCGTGCGATTCTAATGGCAGACAGGGAGGACGCAGCAGGGGAGGAATTGGAGATGTGGAGGACAGAACAATGATGACTTTTGACTGGTCAAAGGCGTCGTCAACGCTGAAGGACTTTGGAGGAGAAGCGGTTACATTATTTGTCCCAAAAACCGGTTTGCTATTTTTTGATGTGTTGCAGCTTTATGGAGCGATTGATTTATATATTGGACTACGGGAAGATGTAGAAATCTGTGATAAGGGGAATGAGTGGGAAATAACTGGAAGGAGACGAGCCTATTTGGACGGTCGTGATGAGGCTGCCTTTAAACAAGTGTGGGGCAAGAGACGACCGGAAGCAAATGAGTATTGCAGTAACCACCTGCAACCATATTTATTCAAGGGACAAATCATTTCCGAGAGTTATTCCGTAGAAGGAGAAAAGAAATACGATGCAGCATTACAGACTGGAATCAGGGGTATATCAGCTTGCAGTTACGAAACCTTGCAAACGGGTCAAACATCCAAAGCGGAGTGCAAAGCTGACATTCCATTAGGGCAAGGATTGCTCGCCTATGCAGGGAGGAAGAGAACGGAAAGTTTAGGAAATATTTTATTTTTACCCGTGTTTGAAGGACGGATTGATCTATCCAAAGTTGTAAGCCCTTTGCGTGCCTGGCTTGGATTGCCAAATGTCATCTGCTCGCAGGCATTAGCTTTGTTGTCCCTTAAATCCTCGCTTTTTTCGGAGGGCTACGAAAAAAAGTTATCTGCGGTCGTTTTTAACACTAACTTGGGAAGTCAGCGAAGCGACAACTATTCTGGCCTGATTTCAATAAAATCAACAGCCATAGATAAAATTGGGACTGCTGATTTCACATCTCATGTATATCGCATCTTCAGAAATTTAGTGAGCAAGGGGTGGAGCAAGAAGGGAAGAGATTATAAGGCTACAGAATTTGCTTCTGATACCCTTGCAATGGCTTATTGGCTCATGCAACCGGTAGGGAAGCATCTATCGTCAATGATTACATCACAGGAACGAATGAAGGCTAAAGGATATTCACACATTTTTATAAAACAGGTATATGTAAAGGAGGTGTTTAGCATGAGCTATGGGGATTGGAAAGGGGATCATGAGGCAGTACGCAAGTTTGCAAAAGCCGTGGCATCAGCCATCTATTTTGCCCGACAGAGCAAAGCTGGTGAAGGTGAAAAGGGGAAGGCGTGGTATGACGAAGTCGTTATGCTTCGTTCTGCACCTTCCGCAAGAGCCTTCCGGGAAAGGGCTTTAATCCTTCTTGAACAGGGGCATCGTGAGCACGGACAAATCGGAACAGTTCACAGAAACGAAGACTACAATCCTTCGGCGTTATTGGCAAGCATTGGAGAGGGACGTGACTTTGAGACTTTCCGTGATCTGTTCAGGATGTATCTGATTCAGGAAAGTACTTATAAAGCAAAAGAGACGGTAGATGTGCCTGATAGAGATATTTCTGAGGTTAATAATTCAAATACAGAGGAGGAATTACAATGAAACTGTGGAGCATTTCATTTGCCTATCGTTTGGGTCTTGGTTTTCATGCCTTAAATAATGAGGGGTCTGACGGAAGTAATTTAATGCAGCCACGCCGTATTGATGTTGGCAGTGTAACTTATGATGGAATAAGTGGAGAAATTGTCAGGCGGCATATTTTGGAAAATTTTGTTGATGTTTGCCGGAGCCAAACAATTGCAATGCTGCCATTAAGCGAAGGTTTGCATCCAGATAGAGGACCAATTGGAATTCGTGCGGCTGCAAGAAATAATGACGCCAGTGCTGTCACGCTCGACGCAAGCAATCTTTTTCCAAGCGTTCGAGCGGCAATTGAAAAATGTGCAGTCCTTGACGCTGGTGGATTTCTTGCCGCATGGAAAGATGCGCAAGGTGGCGCCAATGCAGGCAATTATATTGCAGAAAGCGATTACATCAACCGGTGTTGCGCCACGATCGGAGGTGTTGATCCTGTAAAAAGAGAATCTTGTTTTGATGTGGCATGGTTAATTAGCGAAAATCCTCAAGATTTGACAGTTACACAGCATTCGGCATTTCGTGACACCGCTTCAATGAACAGCAGATATGCTCAGTCTATGCGCTCCAACACCTATGGTGGCGTCATTCGGGCTGATCTGCACCGTATTGGAACTGATGATTACTGGTATTTGCAGAATGGACAAAATCGGTTGGCTATTACCCCTGAGGAGCAAAAAAAACGCCAAGTAGCCCTTATTGAGGCGATAATAAATTTCATTGCTTCACCGACTGGAGCAAAGACGGCAGGATGGGCACCCCATGTATTTCTAACAGAAGGCGCAATTCTCCTCACATCAGCCAGAACAGCGCCGTTTGCTTCTCCAATAAAAGTGGATTTAACTAAAAAAGATACACCGGTGCAGGCAGATTCAAGTTATGCAAAGACAATGGAAGACCTTAATAATAATACTGATACATGGGTATGGAAATTCAACAATGTCAAAGAACTTCTTGAAAAAATATCACAGATAAAAGCCAAATTAGAGGGTTAGTAACCATGCCGAAAAAAAAGATTAAAGCGGATTCAAAATCAGTCATACCTCCGCCAATCCCCCCGTTAGTCTGGTTAAAGGCAGCATATAAGTTCCATACCTATGCCTATCGTGACCCACGCTCTGCCTCTGCATCGGCAATGGGTTCGCCGGTTGTTTCTCCAACAACCGTCTTGCTTGGGATTGCTTCAACTCTATTTTCATTAGGAAAAGAAAGCGAGGCAAAGTCTTTTCTCAGTGCTGTTCACCATTGCAGTGTTGTGGTGGATGCGCCTGATGGAATCATATTTTTTAGGGCGTTCCATCAATTAAGGCGATATGAGACGGGAGCAATGAAAACGAGCAAAGAAAAATTTAAGCCAAATGCCAGAATTGGTCTGACCAACATTAACCAGGGAACTCGTGAATACGGCTTGGTTGAAGGGCATACTACCATTTATGGGGGAATCCCTGAAGAACATTGTGAAGCGGCAACATTGGCTCTTACAAATTTGGGGCATTTGGGAACACATGATTCCATGTGTTCACTGGTCGGTAGCGTAGAAAACTGTTCTGAACCGAAATATGTGGTTTACATGCCGCCGGAACAGTGGAAAACCAATATACAATCAGGTTGCACGGCTGTGACTCTTTCACGGTTTAAGAATGCAGCTATTGAACCGACTTTGCCGCATTGGTGGATGGCTGGCGGAGATAATACAGAACAGGTTCCATATCTTATCAAGGGAAGATTTGAAGGAACAAGTAGAGGTAAAATTTATCGGAAAGATTAAAAGGATAAATCGACAATTTAATCATTTGATGGAGTTATCAGGTTTGTAACATGAATCCTTGGTTTTATACGGGTAATTGGTATATGCCATCGATAAGGATTTCAGAAACGTGAGTAAAATTATAATTGAACCTGTATGATAAATAGCATGGTTCAAGGCAGGCATGAAGAACACACCCCTAACCCCTCTTGATAGAGGGGAGGTTCGAAATTCCTTCTTAATAGAAGGGAAAAGGGCAAGGTGGACAGCGATGAAGACGATTTTCATTATCAGGGATGGACAGGATGAACAGGATAAGAAAATATCCTGAAAACATCCTATTTATCCCCTTAATCCCTGTTAAAAATAGGAAAGACTGTACTTCTTTAAAAAGTTGTACGAGTTTATTGACTTTGATATAATGAAGAGACAAAACACAGCAGGTCACAAACAGGTTCTCGCGGAGATATCCAAAACCAGGGATGTTTTTGCCGAACTGGATGATTTTTTCCGCAAGTCAGATGAAAATATTTCCCATGACCCGGACGACCCGCGGGAAGGAATCGGCCGCCTCCCCGGTCTTGACCGATTGATGTCCCTCATACCCTGTATAATCAACCGCCTTGAGGAAGATATATCTAAGAATAAAGAAGGTGAAAATGTTGCATCAATCATAGAAGGTCTGCATGCAATAAAAGAAGGCATAAAGAGTGTATTGGTCTATTATCTCCAGGATGATGTCGACGGCGCGCTCAATTTACTCAGGGATGCCCTGTCAAAGGTAGACAAGCTTTCCGGTAAAAAATCCCAATCCGGCATCCGTTTCCTTCGCGACATAACGAGAATTGCGCCGGACTTTCAGATTATTCTTGATATGTTTGAAGGATTCCGGGAAAACAGACGAATAAGACCCAGGGAACCGGAAGACAATACATCGTGGTCGCCTGAATGCTGGTTGGATTATTACAGGGAACAAGCCCGACTTGAAGAACCCCTCATCGCCATGGTTGATGCCGAAGGACTCTCTGTGGCAAGCCTTGAAAAAGGTATGAAGCGGATGATGGAAGAAAGCGCACAAAGGGATAAGATGATGGAAAGACAGTTAATCACGTATAAACTGATGAGAAACAGGGATGCAGCCTTTAGCGCGGAATATCCGGAAGGGTTCTTAGACCTTTCAGAGATTCCGGATATAAAAGACGAGGACGATGATGATTATGAAGTCAGGGCTATAGACCTCCATTACGAGGAAGAGGAAGAAGAACCACCTGAACCCTGGGCAAGTTCCCTGCCAGAACTTAGCGATTGGAATAAAATTACCCAAAAATCATCCTTTGACGATTCGGAATTATTCCGTCAGGATTTTGAAGATGATCCGGTATACCTTCTGCTTAATCCTTTTGTGCTTAACCTTTTTGAAAGTCTGAAACAGGACAATCTCCGTCGGGATAAAAAAAGCAAAAGCGAAGAAACTGAGATGCGTTCGCCTCTGGAGCATTATGTAATAATTCTTGCCCTCAAGGCACAGGTACGAATATCCTCGTGTGGAGTATGGGTTGAAAACGTCGGACACGAAGCGCCGAGGAAAGGTGTTTATCTGTTCGCCATGGAATGCCTGGAACGGATTGCTGAAGCCGTAGAAAGATTCTCCCCGGAACATCTTTATCATCTTGCTGCAGAAGCAAGAAGTATCAAAAAGCAGATTGAGAAGATAGCTTAAATCCACTCATGGAACTGATTAAACGGTTTGAGCAGTTTAAAACGGCTATAAAGTATAACTTATGTAGATTGGGTTTTCGAGACTTTTCCTTCTATCTTCAAAAAGGGAAAAAAATGTTTTTATTCTGTCTTCTGACTTCTGGATTCTTGCTTTTTCCCATCCTCTTCGAAGGTAATTCGAGGGAGTTTGTGAAAATTCGTAGCGGATGCAGAATATGAATAGTGCTCTAAATAGCATTCGCTTCACCGGCACCCAGATAAACTACTACTTCCTCTGTAAAAAGAAGCTCTGGTATTTTACCAAAAATATTGAGATGGAGCAGACGAGCGATGCAGTTTACCTCGGCAAACTGATCCATGAGACGTCCTATGAACGGGAAAAGAAGGAGATCGAAATTGACGGCACGATTAAGATAGACTTCATCGGGAAGGACAGGGTCATCCACGAGGTAAAGAAGTCAGACAAGGTTGAAGAACCACATATCTGGCAACTGAAGTATTACCTCTGGTATCTGAAACAGAAAGGCGTAGAAGGAATTACGGGTAAAATTAATTACCCAAAGCTCAGAAAGACCCTGGACGTGTTTTTAGAACCGGGAGATGATGAGAAGGTTCAGGCAATATTAAACGATATCAAAGGAATTGTGGAAGCTGAATTGCCTCCCCCTATACAAAGGATGAAGATGTGCAAAAAGTGCAGTTATGGGGATATTTGCTGGGTTTAATTTAAAACAGGGATTCACAGGATAAACAGGATAAAGTCATGGAAAGATTCTCTGAAAAATTGACAGGGATGGACAGGATGAACGGGATATGGAAATGATTACAATTAAGGAGGTGTAATAATGGCCATGATTCATGAGGAATTAACAGCAAAGATACTTGAGGCATGTTTTGAAGTGAGTAATGAACTTGGCGCTGGGTTCTTAGAATCTGTATATGAGAAGGCGTTGCTTATTGCTTTAAAAGATAAGGGATTGAATACAAAATCTCAATTTCCTCTTAATGTTGAATTTCGTGGGGTGGAAGTAGGAGAGTATTTTGCTGATATATTGGTTGAGAATACGGTTATTTTAGAACTGAAAGCAGTTACGAAATTAGCGCCAGAGCATAAGGCACAAGTGATCAATTATCTTAAGGCAACGGGGGTAGAAGTTGGTCTGTTGATTAATTTTGGGAATCCCAAACTCGAATACAGGCGATTGCATAAATAGAGAGAATAAACAGTGATGGACAGGATAAAAAAGGTAATTATAAAAAAAGATACATATCTTGTCCATCCTGTGTATCCCTGTTCATGAGGCAGAAGAATCCTGTTTATCCTGTATATCCCTGTTTATTCCTATGAAACAGAATTATTACATCTTTAAAAACGGCCGCCTGAAAAGGCAGGAAAACACCATCTTCCTGGAAAAGGAGGATGGCACCAGGTCCATTATACCTATTGAGAACACCGAGGCCCTGTATGCCTTCGGGGAGATCGATTTCAATACCAAACTCTTTAATTACCTGGCACAGAAGGGCATACCTGTTCATGTCTTCAATTACTATGGTTATTATTCAGGCACTTATTATCCAAGAGAATACTTAAACTCAGGGCAGCTCCTCGTGAAACAGGTAAACCACTATACGAACCGCCAGAAGAGGATTGCACTGGCAAGGGCGTTTGTCGATGCGGCCAGTTTCAACATCCTGAAGAATCTGAGATATTACAGCAACAGAGGCAAAGGGTTGGACGAGTTTATCAATACTATCGAAGGATTCAGGGCACAGATAGGAAAAATTGATGCCGTAGAGGAGTTGATGGGGCTCGAAGGGAATATCCGGAATACCTATTACAAGGCATGGCCCGCCATTATCGACCAGGAGATAGAATTTGAACGCAGGGTCAAGCAGCCGCCAGACAATATGGTCAATGCCCTGATTTCCTATCTCAATTCTATGGTCTATACAACCTGCCTTGGCGAGATATACCATACACAGCTAAACCCGCTTATCTCGTATCTCCATGAGCCAGGGGAACGGCGGTTTTCCCTGAGCCTGGACATGGCAGAGATATTTAAGCCCATCTTCAGTGACAGGACCATATTTACCCTGCTCAATCGCCAGCAGATCACTGAAAATGATTTCATGACGGAGGTAAACCTCTGTTACCTCAACGAAAAGGGCAGAAAGACTGTTACCCAGGAATATGACGATAGGCTAAAGACCATTATTACCCATAAAAAACTTGAAAGACAGGTTTCTTACCGGTATCTTATTCGATTAGAATGTTACAAATTGGTGAAGCACCTGATCGGCGAGCAGGAGTACGAAGGGTTTAAGATATGGTGGTGACTTTAAACAGGGATTGACAGGATAGACAGGATAGACAGGATAGACAGGATAAAGACAGTTTATTTTTTTAAAGGGATAAACAGAATATGCAGGATAAAAAGATATTAAAAAAATATCCAGTTCATCTTGTATATCCCTGTTTGAATTACTATGTACGTTATTGTTGTGTATGATGTGGATCAGAAAAGATGCGGGAAGATGCTGAAACTTTGCAGGAGTTATCTCCATCATATCCAGAATTCGGTTTTTGAAGGGGAGATTACGGAGGCACGACTGGAAGAGTTGAAGATCAGGGCGAAAAAAATAATGAACGAAGAGGATGAGGATTCGCTTATTATATTCAAATCAAGGAATGAAAAATGGCTGGATAAGGAAATTGTCGGGGCAGAAAAAAGGCCAGTGGATAACATACTGTGATTACGGAATGTTATCGTAGGGACACGGTGTGCCGTGTCCCTGTAAAATGGCCCTGATCATTTGAGCAATTGGCATTCATTCGCGGCAAAAGTATTCCAAGTGAATTTGTCAACCCACGACAAATAGGGTAATATAACCCATGCCAGATTTAATCGGCAGGTGTAGTATGAGGATTAACCCATTAAGAAACAACAATTTGTATTCATCATGTCAACCTATCGGTTTTTTTACATAACTGAAGGTCGACGAGAAAAGTGGTCGTTTTTAACCTCAAACAGGCCCGAAAACCCTTGTATTTACTGTATCGGTAAAACGGCTTTCATTGAACCTATAAGGAATTGAAACTGAAGGAATTACGCGATATGGGCGATGCCCTGAAATCTTTCATTGAACCTATAAGGAATTGAAACGGTACCACAACCACGCGTGCTTACCTCCGGTATGCGCTTTCATTGAACCTATAAGGAATTGAAACGGGAGAGTAAACGATCCATATCCTTGATCAATAATCTTTCATTGAACCTATAAGGAATTGAAACGGGATCTAAACCATTGGCCGTCTGAATTGGTATTTTCCTTTCATTGAACCTATAAGGAATTGAAACTACTACCCAACCACCGGCAGCTGACATATTGCCCGTCTTTCATTGAACCTATAAGGAATTGAAACTCTCTTTTCTCCTGATATTACCCCCGCCGGGTTTCCTTTCATTGAACCTATAAGGAATTGAAACTCAACCCCTCACTCTCAATATCATCCTGCGACAGGCTTTCATTGAACCTATAAGGAATTGAAACTGGTTTTGCGCACATTGTTTCCATACCCTTGCACTCTTTCATTGAACCTATAAGGAATTGAAACTGAAACCTGGAATAAGAAGCTCGCCAATAAAGATAACTTTCATTGAACCTATAAGGAATTGAAACGGAACTTTCCTGCTTGCGCAGTCCGACAAATGCCGCCTTTCATTGAACCTATAAGGAATTGAAACCCGGGCGCAACGGTCATCAGCGGCGCCATCATCCCCTTTCATTGAACCTATAAGGAATTGAAACTGTGAGGGAGAATTAATGACACGGCATGAGGTGAAAACTTTCATTGAACCTATAAGGAATTGAAACTGACCAGCCTCTTGTCCAGCACCCGTTTGCCGCTCCTTTCATTGAACCTATAAGGAATTGAAACGCGAAAGGGCGATGCCAACACCTGCGGTATTGTACTCTTTCATTGAACCTATAAGGAATTGAAACGTGGGTGGTTGGAAGGTCTATGGCAGATACGAGACGCTTTCATTGAACCTATAAGGAATTGAAACACCAAAACATTCGGGGACAAGTTTTGGATTTCGGACTTTCATTGAACCTATAAGGAATTGAAACGCGAAAGATCGCCCTCGGCATCTTTCAGTACAGCCTTTCATTGAACCTATAAGGAATTGAAACTGATCTTTTTCCGTGTGCCTGCGGCGTAGTCATAGTCTTTCATTGAACCTATAAGGAATTGAAACGCCTTTTGAGATATCTCAAATACCCTGGCAACTCCCCTTTCATTGAACCTATAAGGAATTGAAACTTTGAGTTCCTTGAGCGCAGCTACCCGCATTTTGCGCTTTCATTGAACCTATAAGGAATTGAAACGACGATGGAGCTGTCTGCGTCATAAGACCGTTGGCGCTTTCATTGAACCTATAAGGAATTGAAACTGGCAAAGGCATATGGATTCGATTCGGGGAGAAAAGCTTTCATTGAACCTATAAGGAATTGAAACGATGACCGACCATTGCAGCGGCGCCTTCTGGGTGAACTTTCATTGAACCTATAAGGAATTGAAACGGTATCATCTGGTTTCCGATGGCGCATCCCAGGAGGGCTTTCATTGAACCTATAAGGAATTGAAACTGATATTTATCTTATTTTTTCCTCGCAAAATAGCAACTTTCATTGAACCTATAAGGAATTGAAACTTTTCCAGGGCATTTATGAGATCATCCAGCGGCGTCCTTTCATTGAACCTATAAGGAATTGAAACGACAGGATTATCCTTTTATGGTTATTCGTGCAATACTTTCATTGAACCTATAAGGAATTGAAACTAATGCAATGTCGTTAAGTATTGTGCTGACCTGCGTGCTTTCATTGAACCTATAAGGAATTGAAACCTGAAAATATCTGCCGACAACAATATATCTGCTTCCTTTCATTGAACCTATAAGGAATTGAAACGGTGCCGGTAATCCGGGCTGAAAGGAGTGGGAAAAACTTTCATTGAACCTATAAGGAATTGAAACCCTTTTGTGCTCAAGAAAATCGGCGTCAAACGATGGCTTTCATTGAACCTATAAGGAATTGAAACTTTTTTCCCAAGAAATTTCACATGCCGTTTAAGAACTTTCATTGAACCTATAAGGAATTGAAACTTACAATGGAATGGGGCAAGCCCCATAAGCGCTAACTTGTTTTAAGTGGACTCGAAGTATTTTGAGATTTGCATCTTTCGGGTTCTTGGGTTTTCCGCTAAAGAGCAAGCAATATCGTTCCAGTACTTAAGAACTTCCTGTAATAATAACGCTGGTTCTATAGCCCGTTTTACTTGATGAAGCATAAAAGCAAATTTACGCCATTGGCTTTGAGTCTTCTGGCTGGAACATGCTGTATCCCCAGGGGGAAAAAGACTTGGCAAAATCTATTAGTTTTTCTGTTAAAAGAACAACGAATAATTTGCCATAAAGCCAAGCTTTTGAACTATCATCATCGTATTTAGGTAAGTGTCCAAATTGTGCTATTTGTTTAAATCTTTTAAAGACCAGTTCAATTTGCCATCGAATTCGATACCATTCTAAGATATCAAAAGCGGTAAATTGATTTTCAGGAAACGTTGTGAATACAATTACATACTTGGCATAAATAAGGGTCTCTGGTTTCAGTTCAATGCCCTTTTTGCTTGCATGCCTTTTAAGTTTTTTATAGGCTATTTTAATGGCTTCTTCTGTTTTGCGTATTACACAAAGTCGACCTTTGACATATTCGGTATTATCGAGGTTTGGAATAAAAACGTTCCATGATTTTATAGCAAGGGGTCTTTTTAGATGGTGAATTTCTTTCAATAAAGGAAAGGGATTTTTTTTTCGTCGAGTATTCGTATAGACTGCGAATTAACTCTAACACTAAGATAAGCGCCTTTCCTTGTGGCATAATGAATTCCTTGACCAGTACAGTAGCCTCTGTCAGCTATAATATAATCATCTTTTTTTATCGGAAACTGAAAAAAAGATTCTCCTGTACCTTCTCCTTCAGTTTCCGTAAGTTTAAAGAAATCGCAAGATAACGAAGGAATCACAATACTATAATGAATGCGCCAAAGACTTCCTGTTTTCCCTGGTTCCTTTACTGTTGTTGCATCAAATAAGCGAAGATGGAAATTTTTCCGTTCATCAATTTGGAGGCCACGCTCACGGAATAAAGATAAACACAATTTATATAACCATTCTTTGCTCTTTTTTAATC